>CAYJFW010000058.1:0-4286 GCA_964369895.1 uncultured Bacteroidales bacterium | reverse complement strand
TTGAAGAAGTACTGGAAGTTATAAATGGGAAAGCAGTAGTTTCAACAAAAAATATAATTAAAATAGACACTCATGAAATAAGTCAAGATAACGAAAAATATAGAAAATGGGTTGAAAATCAAGGAATTGCAGCTCGTGGCACTGCTACTGAGGGGATGTTAAAAGACATATTTGATAATTTTGATGATGAAGACAAGTAAAGAAGTAAAAGAAATCGCAGATTGTGTTCTCGGAAAATATGTAACAAAAGGTGGTGGTCATAAAAAACTTTATGAAATAATGGAAAGTGAAAAAATAAAATATCGCTCCATTAAAACTAATGCATCTTTGGTTGGGGTTTTTACAAAGTCAAATACTGGACAACTCTACATTATGACAAATGAAAATATTGCTAATGATGGGCGAAAAAACTTTACTATTGCACATGAGTTAGGACACTATTTTCTTAATCATACTTTAATTAAAAACGATTTTGCCTGTAATGTTGAAACAATTGCAGAAGAAAAGTACCTTGATGATACTATTGAAAGAGAAGCAAATTATTTTGCAACATGTTTTCTTCTGCCTGAAAAGAAAATTGTTTCAGCTTTTAAAGGTATACTGAGGTACTCAAAAAAGACATGCGCAAGAGATTTTTTAGATGTAACTATAGATAAAAACTATGGTACATGGCGAGGCATTTGCGATGATTTAACAAAACGCTACGGAGTTTCCGAAACCGCCCTGCGTTTTAGATTGGCAACGCTAGGGCTGGCTAGGTTTTAGGTTGGGTTGCTTTTTTCTTTTAATTTATATAATAAACAACTCATCTCTTTCATAATCCAAATACAACGTAGAATTCTTGTTGAAAAAATTAAAGCAATAAGTGAAATAATCCAAAAAATTAAAATTGAAGCAGTGATATTCCATGATAACTGTGCAAAAAATGATATCACTGCTAATACAAGAGAAAAAATGATAGTATTAAAATAAGTATTAATTATTGTTTTTGATAACTCACTTTTTGATAATTCTTCAAGTTTTGGGTTTTGTAAAAACGCTATAATAATACTTACACTAGTAAGAACAAATCCAAAAAGAGTTATAGAAATTGTTGTAATTTGTGCATATAGACTTGCGAGAATATTCTTGCTTTTATCAAAAATGTCTAATTGCGCCTTTAGGTCAATAAAAAATACTATGAGAAGTATAATTAAACTAAGTATGGCATCACTTATTAAAAAATATTTCTCATAGATTGTTCTTAATTTTGTCATTCTTGTATACCTTGTAGTACAGAATAATACTTTTTAATACTTTCATCAAGTGCATGATACATTGATTTAGAATCAACCGAGCGATGTTTTTCAAGTGAAAATACTTCTACAGAGTTGTGAAGGAAAAGGTTTGTTAAGTCTATGTTTTCAATTTGTCCATCTTTTTTATGAGTGATATAAAAGTGTTCTAGTAAATCGATAGCATCTCGTGTCTGCATAAATTGGCCAACTCTATTATAATTTGTAATCTCCAACTTATCTTTTCTTCCTCTGCGACATGTGAATCCTATTTCTAGAAAGTCAGCATCAGTGGTATCACGAATTGTCTTAAAAGCTTCATCCAAACTTTTGTCAAGTATTTGGAATGAGCATGAGTTGTGTGCTTTTATTTTCATTGCTCTAGGCTCTTTTATTCTTTTTAATTCATCAGTTAAATTTTGTTTTTCTACAGGATTTATTGCGCAATAGTCAACAAAGTTTTCGCATTTAGCCATAATGTATTGTGATAGGCGCCCTATACGTGGAGCATAAATATTGAACTCATATGCAATTATGATTTTATTATATTGGTTGATAAATATATAAAAATGTATTCCATCAAAAATTCCGCTATCCTTATTTTCAAGATTTAATCCTTTTAAATTTCCTTTTGTTTCTACCATTGGAAGAGCTTCTTTTCTTGAATCTCCTAAGATGCCTTGTATTTTAGCTTTATCATTTGTGTGTAGTATTATTCCTAAGTTTACACCGTCCGATGTCTTATAATATCTATCCCCGCTAGTAAATTTTAAAGACTCTATAAAGCTAAATACTTTATCAATTTCAACAGGTTTATTATCTTTCCTTAGTTCTATAACCCCAAAACGTACTGTTCTCTTTATTGTTTTACTCACTTTTTTTATTTCTCCTTCTACTTTTTCTTTTATGTAATATTGAAAATCTATTATGTATCTAGAATCGTCCTAATTTGCTTTTTTTGTATAGACCATAATGGAAACAATATTCTATACCTTCATAGTATGGAACATCTGGTGCTAAGTTTGTTGGACTCTTTTCTCGATACGAAAAATAGAAATACTTTTTGCCGTATCCATCATCTTTAATTGCAGTTATGATGTTGCTATCGTACAAAAATTGTATAAATTTTTTTCTATCTTCAACAAACTCAGGCAAGTCCTCTGCATTATTTAATAGATATTCTGTAAATTTTTCATATATTTCAAAGTATTTCTTAAATGAAAATTGTGGATTGTCAAAAAAATCAAAGAATTTTATAAAGTGCTTGTAATCCTTTTCTGAATAATAAAATGCTAATTGATCTTTAAGTGATCCGAGAAAGTATTCAGAGTATGAATTTTGAAATTCATCACTATCATATACTTCTTTACTAAAAACAGATACTTTAGAAATATTTTTTCTCTGCATTATTTCTTGCAAAATTTTTAATATTTGTTGTATATCTCTAGGTCTACTTAAAGATATTTTTAAGAACAGCTTAAAAGCTGTGTAGGTTTTTTGTTCGTAATTATTGTGCTGTGTTGGCCATTTAAAATATGATTCCCAAATATCTTCGTTCAAGTCTGGTTGATCAAAGCGAAGCAATTTATTAGCCATTTGATATAAGTCAGAAGACTTATATTCTTCATATGTGGTACGCCATTCAAGAAATACTGAATTATCAGAAAGTTTATTTGTAGCATTTTGTAAGTTGAGTGAATGAAATATATCCGGGCGTAATAAGAGGACAACACGAAAATGACCTTTTGAATCACGAATATTTGAAAACAATTCTGTGTTTAAGGTCCAACATGCAGTAGTTAATCCTTTTATGCAATCTATATATTCATTGTACGGGATTTGATTTGGTCGTACATCAATACCGTCAATATATAATGTAAAATTTTTATTTAACTTTAATTTTCCTAAACACGATGAGAATTTATTATAAATGTATGTTAAGTTCATTTGCAGCCGCTGCTCAGTAAAGGTAAGCTCAGATGCTTCGCCTCCTCCGATAGAAGCATATTTACAGATTAACTGTGCTGCATATTCACTTTTATCTACAATTTTCAATACATTCACAATTTCTGGACTGAAAGCATCATTATAATACATATTAATTGCATTTAACAAGTCAGGTAAATTTGTTTTGTTAAATGGCCCCAAAACTCTATCATTATCTGTGATACTTTTAGCAATTAGAAGAAGTATAATTATTTTCCATATATCAGTATAACCGCTTATATCTATTTTACCAGTTTTTTTTAATTCATGAAATTTTTCATAATCTGTTGTTTGTACAAATTTTAGTATTGATTTACTTCCTTCATATTCTGAATTTGTTAAATATGTTGCGTATGCTGTTTTGCCTGTACCTTTTTCACCTATTAAAAAATATACGTTTTGGTGCAAAAGCTTATCTAAATATCTATTTTTAACAAAAATATCAGCGAACATTTGCTTGTTCCCTCGCTGCATATAATTTTGCGCATCTGAAAAGCCTAAGTTTAACTCTTCAACTGTTTTCATTTTGCTTCTCCTTTTTTTATCATTTTCTACAAATTGTAGTTTTTCCCAATATCACACCATACCAAAATGCGTAAACGCTTCTGTAATAACTACTTGCTTTGACTCAGGGCACGGCTGTGTTCGCTTGTCTGCAGAAAGTCGGTTATGAGCCTTTGCTAATGGTAAATTGTGCAATTCTTTCATGTGTGCTATCCAACATGTTTTAGCAGTAAAATTGTACTTTTCCCGTATATAATCTTGAATTTGCTTGTATGTTGCCATTTTCCACACTCCTAAAAAAGCTACATCCATACTACACCGAGAATATGCAAAACTCAATAGAAAAAAAGTTACAAAAGGTTACCTTTGGTTACCATAAGTTCTTTTTGGTTACATAAGGGTGTATTTATCAATTACATTTTGGGTGGTAGATAATTAATAATTGTTAATTGTTAATTGTTAATTGTTAATTGTTAATTGTTAATTGTTAAATAGGGCTGTGTGTAACAAGGTTGAAAAAAG
>CAYJFW010000057.1:1837-4289 GCA_964369895.1 uncultured Bacteroidales bacterium | reverse complement strand
GATTTTTACCTCTTATCATAGATAAAACTATAGGAGCGACCATAAGAGGTATGGCAGGAGTTATTGTAGAAGTTGTACCACCGATATATGCTGCACCCCATTTATAATATTCAAACAAAACATAAAAACCAGCGGTATTTAAAATATTATTAAAATATACCTTCATTGCTTGGCTTTCGAAAACTGCCATATTAAAATCATTTGATGACCAATATGAAATTGGAAATATCATAATCAAGGTTGCCCAGAAAAAAAGCCCACCTATGACATAAGCACCCATAAGCCAACGTGCAGCCTTATGATGTTCGCCCAGATATTTATCGTCAAAAATTTTACCTAAAAACGCCATTATATTTCCTCTTGTTATAAGTATATCATATTTTTTTTATAAGGTAAAGAGAGGATTTAAACTTTAAGTTTAGAATTTTCAATTTTTAAGAACAAAGAATTTTTATCTTTAAAGAAATTAAAATCGCTATCTAAAATACCAGTTAAAAAAATCTGTGTTGGTATTTTTTCAAGTTCATTAAAAAGATTTTGTATTTTAATATCATCTAAATGTGCAGGAGCTTCGTCAATTAAAATTATTGGATATTTATTAAAATATAGGTAAAGCATATTTGTATATGCAAGTATTATTGATATTACAGCAAGTTTTTGTTCACCTGTTGATGTTTGATCAGCAGAAATATTTTTATCCAGATTAAAAGCTGTAAAATCAGATCTGTGAACACCTTCAACAGGAGGAGAAAAATTATATTTAAAAAGCTCTCTGTTTTTAAGGAGTGAATCTTTAAAATATTCTTCTACTTCAACAGATTTTTCATTTCTTAATTTTTCTTCAATTATACCTGTTATATCAATTCTTATTCTTGGGAAATTATTTTTGGCTTCTTTTAAAATTGAATTAAGCTTGTCTTCAAATTCAATTCTTAGGGCTGCTATTGCAACACCTTTTGAAACAATTTCTTCTTCTATGGCATCAAGCCATTTTGTATCAACTGAATTTCCTTTTAATATCTTTGCGCGTTGTTTTAAAAGATTTGAATAACTGTTAAGTGATACTGCATAAAATGGATAAAAATTTGATATTAAATTATCTAAAAACCTTCGTCTTTCGCCTGTTGTTTCAGAAAAAAGTCTATCCATAAATGGGGTTATCCAAATTATTTTTATATATTCTTGTAAATCATTTGTTGTAATTTGTTTTTCATTTGCAATAATTTGACGCTTTACAAATTCTTCTTCATCTTCTTCTTTTGATTGTTTATCAGCATAGTTATATGATAAGCCAAGATTAGTTGTTTCATCACAAGATTTAATTTGAGATGATATTGTAAAAATTTTATCATTTGCACTTTGAAGTCCAAGCTGGGAAAGCTTTGCCTTTCTAAATGGACCTGCTGAACTTAACATTGAAATACCTTCTAAGATATTAGTTTTACCTGCACCATTATCACCTGTTATTATAATATTTTTTATATCAAGAGTATCAATCCTTAGTTTTTCATAAGAACGATAATTATTAAGTATTAATCTTGTTATATTATAAGAGTTTTTCATTTTATTATGTGTGTTTGTGATAAATTACCACCTATTCTTAATGGTTCGATTGATTTTGCAAGCCCATCTTTTGAAACAGTTACAATACAACCACAAATTGTTGCTGCTCCTTCTGCTGGAGTAAGTCGGTTTTTGCCTGTTGGATTTAAAAATCTTTCAATAGAGCTGTCTTTTTTCATACCAATTGATGAGTCATAGTCCCCACACATTCCAGCATCACTTTGAAATGCTGTGCCAAATTCAAGTATATGATTATCGCTTGTTGGAATATGAGTATGTGTTCCAATTACAGCTGTTACTCTTCCATCTAAATAATTTGCAAGTGACATTTTTTCTGATGTTGCTTCGGCATGAAAATCAACAAATATTGCATCAACATTTTTGCCAAGTTTATATTTTTTAAGTATTTCATCTGCTTTTAAAAATGGGTTTTCAACACCTTCTCTTTGAATAAAAAGATTACCCAACAAATTTATAACCAAAACATTTTTATTATTTCTTGATTTATAAAGCCTTACGCCTTGACCTTCTTTGAATTTATTATAATTTGCGGGTTTTAAAATTCGTTTTTCAGTTTCAAGATATTGTCTTATTATAAGTTGATCCCAAATATGATCACCTGTTGTTAAAACATCAATGTTTGTTCCAAAAAATTTATCTGCTACTGATGGGTTTATTCCAAATCCATGTGCTGCATTTTCAACATTCACAATTGTAAAATCAATTTTAAGCTGTGATATTATTGTATCAATATCAGAAATTATTTTTTTTCTTCCTGATCTTCCTACTACATCACCTAAGAATAAAATTTTCATTTTTAACCCTTCATTTTAATTTTATTTGGAAAAATGGACTTGCAGTTCATTTTTAACCCTTCATTTAATCTCCA
>CAYJFW010000057.1:0-1737 GCA_964369895.1 uncultured Bacteroidales bacterium | reverse complement strand
TTTTATTTGGAAAAATGGACTTGCAGTTCATTTTTAACCCTTCATTTAATCTCCATTTAAAAAAATGGACCCTGTAATTTATTTTAAAAGCTTCATTTTATTATTTTACGGCTATTTTACACTGGATTTATTTTATTTTACAATAAAAAAATTCCCCTTTAAAGGGGAATTAAATTTTAAATAAAATACTTTATTCAGCTGAGATTGCATCTACTGGGCAATTTTCAGCACAAGCGCCACAATTAACGCATTTTTCAGCGTCAATTTCATAACCACCATCTTTGTATGCAACTGCGCTTTGTGGGCAGATTGCTTCACATTGACCGCATGAAATACAAGTATCTTTATTTATATTATAACTCATTTTTAACTCCTTTGTTGTTAAAGTCTTGTTAAGTATTACAAAAAAACATCATTTTTGCAAGTGTTTTTTATTAATCTCTGTTGCCACCTAAAATTCTTAATAGTGCTGTGAAAATATTTATAAATGATAAATAAAGGCTAAGTGCTGCAAAAACAGCTAGCTTATCTGATGTTTCACCATGTCCACCATGTGTTGCATATATATGTTTTATAAGTTGTGTTTCATAAGCAATAAGACCTGTGAATATTAAAACAACTGCATATGAAAACCATATTCCAACACCGCCTGTAAACCAGCTAAACATTGAAACAATGAAAAGACCCCAAAGAGCCATACCAAAAAAACTTCCCATTGAAAGTAGGTTTCTTTTTGTTACATATCCATACATAGACATACTTCCAAATATTATACCTGTTAACAAAAATGCTTGGAATGCATTATGAATTCCCGCCCAAAGTATAAGAAGTGAAATTGATGCTCCTTCTATGGCTGCAATTGCAAAAAGCATAATTTTAAGAGTTTTTGAACTTATTTTTTGTAAGTTAAAGTTCATATACATTATAATAAGAAGTGGAGAAAATACAACTGCATATCCAAGAAATGAATATCCAACCCCTTCTTGAGATACATTTAAAAATAAACCTATTAAATCTGTTCTTAACATTAAATATGAAACAAGAGCAGTGATACCCAAAGATACCATCATATAGTTAAAAACCTTTCTTACATATGCACTTAGGCCTGATGTTTCTGCATATTTTTCAGTCTTTGCAGAATTTTGAACATATTGAAATCCATTCATTGACATTATCGTCTCCTTTTGTTGGTTAGTACATTTTATATATAGCAAAATATATTATTTAAATCAAGAGTAAAAGAAATTTTAAAACTTAAGGTATTGAAAAGAGTCTGTTTTTTAAAATGCAACATATTTATTTTCAAAAATTCCTATTTTGCCTCTTTTTTTAATCCTATTTTTATGATATAATGATGTTCAAGAGGAAATGAGGAGAGAATGACTAAATTAGAACTTAATAAAATTATAATGGGTGATTGTATAGAGCAATTGAAAAAAATACCTTCAAAATCGATTGATATGGTATTTGCGGACCCTCCTTATAATTTACAACTTAATCAAAGACTTGTTAGGCCTGACAATACAACTGTTGATGCAGTTGATGATTATTGGGATAAATTTGAAAGCATGAGTGCTTATGACGATTTTTGTTTTAAGTGGTTAAGCGAAGTTAGACGAGTTTTAAAAGATAATGGCACAATTTGGGTTATTGGATCTTATCACAATATTTTTAGGGTTGGAAGTGTTATTCAAAACCTTGGGTTTTGGATTTTAAATGATATTATTTGGGTTAAAA
>CAYJFW010000056.1:0-4305 GCA_964369895.1 uncultured Bacteroidales bacterium | reverse complement strand
AATATTGGTTCAACAAAAGAATATATAATGGATGAAGAATTATGTAAAACATTTGATATTAAAAATACACAAGAGCTTGTTGATGCAATTTTATGGTCAATGAATATAAGTGAAGAAGAAAGAGCTTTGATTTCACAAAAACTTTCAACTAATACTAGGCTTAATTTTTCACGAAATATTTTACCACAAAAAGTTGTAAACATTTATAACTATGTATTAGATGAAAATTAATAAAAAATGAGGGGAGAGAGAAATTGAAAACGCTTTTTGTTACATCAGAATTGTTTCCGTTTAATAAAACAGGTGGGCTTGGTGATGTTTGTGCTTGGCTTCCTTTATCTCTTAAAAAAGCTGGGATTGATATAAGATATTTAATGCCCGCATTCCCATCAATACTTAAAAATTTTACTGAACTAACCCCTATTTATAAATTTGAAAATAAATTTAAATCACAAGAAATAAATCTTTATAAAGGAACTATAAAAGGTAATCCAATAAAATTTTATTT
Source organism: uncultured Bacteroidales bacterium (assembly GCA_964369895.1). GTDB lineage: Bacteria > Pseudomonadota > Alphaproteobacteria > Rs-D84 > CACZYB01 > CACZYB01. The sequence goes on along the minus strand of CAYJFW010000056.1, from coordinate 3,797 downwards.
GGTTGAAGCTCCTGAACTTTTTCTTCGTGCAGGAAATCCTTATTCTGATACAGCAGGAAATGCTTGGGGTGATAATCATATCAGATATGCTGCTCTTTCATGGGTTGCTGCGCAATTTTCGGAAATGGATTTTGATAACTGGACACCTGATGTAATACACGTTAATGATTGGATGAGCGCGCTTACTCCTGCTTATATGGAAATATTAAAAAGAAAAAATCCAAAAATAAGAACATCTTCTGTTTTAACAATTCATAATCTTGCATTCCAAGGAGTTTATCCTTTTTCTGTTTATAATGACTTAGATTTGCCTAATTATATGTTTAATGAAAATGGAGTTGAATTTTACAGACAAATTTCATTTTTAAAAGCTGGTATTTCTTTTGCAGATAAAATAACAACTGTTTCACCTGCTTATGCAAATGAAATACAAACAAATGAATTTGGTTGCGGATTGCAAGGAAGCCTTGTTCAAAGAAAAGATTCACTTACCGGAATTTTAAATGGGGTTGATTATTCAATATGGAATCCTGAAACAGATAAATTTGTAAAAGAAAAATATTCAAAAAATACTGTCGTTCAAGGTAAAAAAATAAATAAAGAATACTTACAAGAAAAAGTTGGTATACTTAAAAACTCTAAAATACCTCTTTTCGGAGTAGTAAGCAGATTAACAGAACAAAAAGGTATTGATATTTTAATTGATGCGATACCAGCAATAATGATGCATAATGTTCAGCTTATTATTATGGGAACAGATCAAGGAAATTATCTTCCAAGACTTAAAAATATTGCAAAACAATATCCTGATCAATTGGCAGTTATTGATTTTGATGAAAATTTTTCACATCAAGTTATGGCTGGTTTAGATGTTCTTGTTAATCCATCAAGATTTGAACCTTGTGGACTTACACAAATGTTTGCAATGAAATATGGAACTGTACCTTTTGCAAGAAAGACTGGCGGGTTGGCTGATTCTATTATTGATGCAAAATTCCAAAATACAATTGTAAATAATGTTGCAACTGGATTTTTATTTGAAAATTATTCTGTACATGATTTTATTTATGGGATTAACCGAATCATAAATACATTTAAAAATGAAAAGAAAATTTGGGAAAAAATTGTAAAACAAGCAATGAATCAAAACTTCTCATGGGAAAAATCTGCTGCTGAATATATTGACCTTTATAATACACAACTTAACCTTATTAAGTAAAACATTCTTGACTATGTGACGATTTCGCTTTATTATACTGTTTTGTTTAATAAAGGATTTTAAAATGGATAATAAGAATACAAGTTTTCATTGGGCAGATATCACCGCAGACAGAGTTATAAGAGAAAAAGGTGATAAAGACACATACACTGTAGCAAGTGGCATAACACCATCCGGTGTAGTTCATTTTGGAAATTTCCGTGAGGTTATTACTGTTGATTTGGTTGCAAGGGCTTTGATACAAAAAGGTAAAAAAGTTCGCTTTATTTATTCTTGGGATGATTATGATACTTTTAGAAAAGTGCCTGGGAATATGCCTAAACAAGAAGAATTAAAAGAACTTCTTTTCCAACCTATTGTTGATGTGTTTGATCCGTATGGTGAATATTCTTCTTATGCTGAACATAATGAAAAAGTTTTTGAAAAAGATTTGCCAAGAGTTGGTATTGATTATGTTGAATTTATTTATCAAAATAAAAAATACAGAAATGGCGATTATAATGATGATGTGATTTTCGTTATGGATAAAAAAGATGATATTAAAAATATCCTTCAAGAATTTAAAACAAGTGAGTTAAGCGAAAATTGGGCTCCTATTTCAATATATTGTGAAAAATGTAACAGAGATAAAGTTCAAGTTACAAATTATAACAAAGATGACAAAGAAATTTCATACAAATGTGATTTGTGTGGATTTGAAGGCAAAGAAGAAATGAAAACTTCAAACAGATTAAAACTTCCTTGGCGTATTGATTGGCCAATGCGTTGGGCATATGAAAATGTTGATTTTGAACCAGGTGGACGTGATCATTCATCAGCAGGAGGAAGTCGCGATACTGCATCAATAATTGTAAAAGATATTTTTGAAAAAAATGCTCCTGTTTATATCCCTTATGATAATATTGGGATAAAAGGTTTTAATGGAAAAATTTCTTCATCAAAGGGAAATGTTATAACTTTAAAAGAAATTTTAGAAGTGTATGAACCAGAAATGGTAAGATGGATTTTTACATCATACAGACCAAACGCTTCTTTTGATTTAGCATTTGACTTGGATGTTCTTAAAAATTATGAAGATTTTGATAGATTGGAAAGAACTGTTTACGGTATTGAAAATGTAAAAGAAGAAAAGAAAATTAATGCCAAACGAATCTATGAACTTTCACAACTTAATGTTGATGGCAAAATACCTGCTGAAATTCCTTTTCAACCAAGTTTCAGACATCTTTGCAATATACTTCAAATAAATGATTTTGATATAGAAAAAACAAAAAAATATTATTTATCTGATATTAAAAATGAACGTGATGAAAGAAGATTTAATGAACGTGCAGAACGCGCAGTGTTTTGGATTCAAAATCATGCTCCAGAAGATTTTAAATTTATAATAAATAAAGAAAAAAGAAATGATGTTGAATTAAATGATAACGAATCTAATTTTATATCAGCCCTTAAAGAAGAGCTTTCAAATAATTTTGAAAATTATCAAACAGATAAAGATTTGCAAAATAAAATTGGGAATATGGTAAGTGAATTTGAACTTAGCCCTGATATTTATAAAAAGCTTTACCAGCTTCTTATTAACAGAGATTTGGGGCCAAAGTTAGCAGGATTTATAAGAAGTATTGGAAAAGATAAAATTTTAAATCTTTTATAATTTTTTATTTCTGTTTTAGATTATAAAGATGTAAATTTGTTATATCTTTTTCAAAAGTATGCATATTGTTTTTTGTAGATATAAGCTCATAATTACATTTTTTTGCAACTGATATAGACGGTTTGTTATTTTCCATTATGTCTAGTTCTATTTTTTTGAAACCTATTTTCGATAAAGGAGCTTCTGATAAAGTCAAAGCTTTTGATATATATCCTTGGTTTTTATAATTCTTATCAATATAATAAATTACTGCAAGAACATAATCTCCTGTGTTTACAAATTTTATACCGCCTATTAATTTATTATTATCGTTAAGGTATATTCCATAATCTGCCTCTTCTCCATAAGATGCAAAAAAATTTTTCATCCTTATATTACTTTTTAATTGATTAGTTGTACGAATAGAATAAATAGGAATATGAAGTTTTAAATTTTCTAAATTTTCTGTTTTCATATCCATAAGTTCTTCAAGATCTTTTAATTTTGTTGAATAAAGTTTAAGAGAAATATCATTACCTTGAATTATTTCTGGAAATTTATTTCCAGGTTTTGTATACAACCAATCTTTTCTAATCATTTATAGCTCCGTAATTTCAAGAAGCTAAAATAAACTATTTAAATATTTTTGTCAATACATATGTTCGTTTATTTTATAAAAAAACTCCCTTAAATAGGGAGTTTTAGTTTTTTATCAAAGATTATTACTTGTCTCTTAATTCACCACCAAGAGAAACAACACTATCAATTGCAGATTTAAATATTACATTTATTTCTTCGTCTGTTAATGTTTTATCTTTTTGTTCTATGATGATTTTTATAGCAATGGATTTTTTATTTTCAGGTAATTTATCACCTTTATAAACATCAAAAATTATTGCATCTTTTATATAATCTTTGTTTGCATTTTTAACTTTATTTAAT
>CAYJFW010000055.1:0-4442 GCA_964369895.1 uncultured Bacteroidales bacterium | reverse complement strand
AATTTTACACTTTTTTAAATATCAACGATGCATTAGTCCCACCAAACCCAAATGAGTTTGAAAGAGCAACATCAATTTTCTTTTCTTTTGGTGTGTGTGGAACAAGATCAATTTTTTCTGTACCTTCTTCTGGATCATCCAAGTTAAGTGTTGGAGGAGCAATTTGATCACGCATCGCAAGAATAGAGAAAATCGCTTCTACTGCACCTGCTGCACCAAGAAGATGACCTACTGCTGATTTTGTTGATGACATTGATATTTTATCTAATGTATTTTCGAACACTCTTGCAACTGCACCAAATTCTAACATATCACCCATTGTTGATGTTCCATGTGCATTGATATAATCAACTTCATCTGGGTTCATATTTGCAAATTTTAATGCCGCACGCATTGCACGTTCACCACCATTACCATCACTTGCAGGTGCAGTAATATGATACGCATCACCACTCATACCATAACCTACAAGCTCTGCATAAATTTTTGCGCCTCTTGCAACTGCATGTTCATATTCTTCTAATACTACAACACCAGCACCTTCACTCATAACAAAACCGTCTCTTGCTTTGTCCCAAGGTCTACTTGCTTTTGTTGGTTCATCATTTCTTTGTGACAAAGCACGTGTCGCACTGAACCCTGCAACCCCCATAGGATTAACCGCAGCCTCAGCACCACCAGCAACCATAACATCTGCATCACCAAGCATAATAAGTCTAGCCGCATCACCAATTGCATGTGTACCTGTTGCACAAGCAGTAACAACTGCGTGATTTGGACCTTGGAAACCATATTTAATTGAAACATGACCTGATATTAAATTAATAAGAGAAGCAGGAATAAAAAATGGAGATACTTTTGATGTATTTTTTTCAAACATATCTTTTGCTGTTTCATAAATTGTACCAAGTCCACCAATACCAGAACCAATCATAACACCAGTTCTTCTTTTTTCATCTTCACTTTCTGGCATCCAATTTGCATCAGTAACAGCATCCACTGCAGCAGCAACACCCAAATGAATAAATTTATCCATTTTTTTCAAATCTTTTTGCGGAATAACAGATAACGGATCAAAACCACCATCTTTATCAGCACCAGGCACAATACCTGCAATTTTTGTTGAATAAGTTTCAGTATCAAAGTAAGGGATATTTTGAATACCAGATTTTGATTTCAAAAGACCATTTTCCCAGTTATATTCCAAACCACGGCCCAAAGGACTTACAATTCCCATACCTGTAATAACAACACGTCTCATAAAAAAACTCCTTTTTTGTTAAATTTTATACAAACTATACAACGAGAGGTTTAATTTTTCAGGAAAAAATATATAAATCTAAGAATTAATTCTTACTTGGAATTAACTGCTGTATCAAAATATATTGACTGAACTCCATTTAAAGATTTTTTTGTAGGTTTCATATCTTTTAAAACAGAATATCCTTTTGTTTTTTTAAACTCTCTGTTCCATCTTAAAAAAGTAAAGTAACTATAACCATATTTTTCTGAAATTTGTTTTATTGCAACGGTAATATCTTTTTCTGTAAATTTATTACTATCTTCATTTTTTTGCATTTCATCATAAAAATTATTTACCTCTAAAAGATATGCTTCTTTTTCTTTATCTGATAAACCTTTTCTAAAATCTTTTTTAACAGGAAGGTTTATTTTATTATCAACACGTCTATTCCATCCATAAAGAGTTTCAACAGCAGGTCCTCCTTCTTTTTCAACAATAGTAAATGCATCTTTAACTTCCATATCAGTACTTAAAATTAAATCAAGAGCCTTTTCTAAATAAAAATCTTTTTCTTTATCTGAATATTGTTTTTTTGTAGTAAAAACTTTATAAACTCTATTCCATTTATATATAATTTCAGTTGAAAGATAAAAATATTTTGCAACAATTTCAACAGCCTCAAAAGCAGGTAAATTAGAAGCAATCATAACTTCTGCTATAATAACACAAATTTCTTTTCTTTCTTCTTCTGAGAAATTTTTTCTTCTATCAAAAATTTTAAAATCTTCATTCCATCTATAAATTGTATTTTTATGTATTTCTTTTTTAAAAGATATAATATTTGCAGCATCAGAAATTTTAACATCCTCTTTTTCAGAATAATCAACAATTTCTTTAAGTATATTTTTTCTTTCTTCATCTGAAAAATATTTATTTTCTGTAACTTCAAAAAATTTAAATTCTCTATTCCATTCATAAATTGTATTTAAATGTATATTATAATTATCACCTATATAAGATGCAGACTTCCAATAACTAACACCTTTTTCACGAGAGTTTTTTACAACTTCATTAAGTATATTTTTTCTTTCTTCATTTGAAAATATTTTATCAGGATTCCCTGTTTCAAAAATTTTAAATTTTAAATTCCATTTATAAAGTTTATCACTACTAATATCATATTTTTCAGATATAGAAACGATTGATTTAAAAATACTTCCCTGTTTATTTTTATTATGATTAACAACTTCCATTAAAAATTTTATTTTTTCTTCATCTGTAAAAATTTTATAAGAACTACTTGCAGCACCATTAAAAATTCCGCCCAATTCTTTATCCCATGAATAAATAGTTGTCTTTGAAGCATTATTAAACAAAGGACTTACTGTTGAAATAGCTTCTTTAACTGTTTTTCCTGATGAAATAAGATCTTTCATCATTTCACAAGCTTGTTTTTTTACTTCAATATTTTTTATATGTGATTTAACTTGTTTCATTTTCATACCTTTATTATTTTTGAATTTGTACATATTCTGATACTGAATAATCTTCTAATAAACTTATTTTTCTTCTTCTTTTTACTGGATAAATATCTCTTTTATGATTTGCAGCAGCCATAATATCCTTAGGAATTGAAAAACTTAAAGAAGCTTGTAAAACTGCATCTTTTGAAGAAACTCCTTGTTCCATTAAATCTCTTGCCATTTCACAAGCAGCAATTGTTTTTTCTTGTGGATAAAAATCTTTTTCTTTTCTTGAAACTTCAAATACATTTATTTTTCTATTAAAACTACGAATAGAATCATTAGGTATTTCAAATTTAGCAGATATTTTTTTAACTGCCTCAGCACTATTTAAACCATCTTTTTCCATCAAATCTTTAATTTCACAACACGCATCATAAAGAGCATCCTTAGAATAAAGTAGTCTCGGTCTAACTTCAAAAATCTCTTTTTTAAAATTTACATCTCTAATGCTTGCATCAGGAATATCAAGTTCAGACGAAGCTTCTAAAACTGCATCAGCTACTTTATAATTTTCATTTTCAACTAAATATTTTACAATATAACAAGCAGCAATTTTTCTTTCCAAAGAATATTTTTTATGTGATTTAATATATCCTCTATGTAAATCAGGATTATTTTCTGCCCATCTTAAAATACGTCTTGAATTTATATTATTTTCTTTTGCAATAAAATTAATACTTTTATTAACAGAAGGTTTTACATCTGATAAAAGTTTACTTTGTTCATAATGTTCAATAACACTATTCCAAATATCAACTTGTTCTTGTTTCGATAAAATTTCTGCCCCTTTAATTTTCATTATTATCACCTTTTTAATTATATTTTACATTGAATTCATTATCTATATACTTTGAAACAACGGCTTTGGTTGAAAATATTTTATAAACTGTATTATAACCATAAATAACTCTTTTATCATTTACATTAAAAGCTTTTGCAACTTTTTCACACGCTTCAGAAGCAGACATGCCACCAAATAACATTAATGTTGCAACCATTGAACATGCCTGTGTTTGTTTTTGTGTTATCCATTTTTTAACAGGAGTATATTTTTTATAAATATTATTAAAATAATTTATTTTACTTTTTGGTATATCCAAAGCCGATGAAGTTTTAGAAATTGCCTCTACTAAATCCATACCTTTTTTAACTAAATCTGAAACCATATCTAATGCTTCTAATTTTATTTCCTCTGAATATACAGTTTGTTTATTAAATGGATAAATATTTCTTCTTAGATTTGTAGATGGAATTAATTTACTATCAATATTAAATTCTTTTGCTGATTGTTTAACTGCATCTTTTAACTTCATACCATTATCCATAAGAAATTTTACCCTATGGCAAGCCTCAATTCTTATATTAACATCTTCTTTTTCTGCTCTTTTAAAAGTAGATGTAAAAACATTATTTTTCCTAGCAAAACCACGTATAGCTACATCAGAAACATTAAATTCAATAGATGCTTGCCTAACAGCTTGACCACTTGTCATACCCTTTTCTTTCATCAAAAAACTTACTTTATCACAAGCAGAAATAAGTGCATTTTTATCATATCTAATAATAGGATTAACCTCAAATATATAACCATTATCCCTATTGCTATTACGAATAACATGAGCAGATATATTAAATTCAACAGATGCTTTTGAAATAGCTTTTCCAACAAACAT
>CAYJFW010000054.1:0-4559 GCA_964369895.1 uncultured Bacteroidales bacterium | reverse complement strand
ACTAAATATAAAACTATTAAATTTTATATCTGGAATTTTATTTTTATCTACATTTTCTGGAACTTCGCTTGCGCTTTGTGGGCGTTTAAGAGCATCAAGCAATGTTTTCATTCGGTTATCAATATCAGCACGTGGTGTTTCAAGAAGTTCAGGATGAAGTATTTGTACATCAAGTTCTGCAAGTAAATTTAAATCATGTGATATAAGGGGAAGAAATTTTGCCCCTCCTACTGTTCTTAAACCTCTTTCATTTTTTAATAATTTTTCTTTTATTTCATTATAAGGAGAAATTTCACTTAATCTTTCAAGTTGTTGTGATAAAACCTCACGTATATCTTGAAGATGTTGACTTCTTTTTTTTGGATTGATTTTTACTTCACCAACGTATAAGAGTTTGAATTTCATAATATATCTCCTTAGTTTTGTTTTATTATAACATATTTTTTATGAGAGTTCTAGGAATTTTTTATATTGATAAAATAAATAAAAGTTGTATTATTTTTTATACATTATAAATACAGGAGATAAATATGAAAAATGTTATAGATGAAAAAATTAAATTAGAGGTTAAGCTTTTAAGTGATGCTTTTATGGATATCAAATTGAAAAGTTTATTTTTAGGTTTAGATGCAGGCAAAAGAAATAATGAAAAAGAATCTAAGTCTTCTTATTTGTTTAATGAAGCTCATTCTGCTTGGGTTTTCTTTGAAGAATTAAGTGATAAAATTGCTCTTAATCAAACTTCGGATTTTTATGGAAATATGAGCTTAGAAGAAATTTCAAAACTTGCTCCGTATCAAATGTATAAAAATATCTTAAAAAATAAAGAGCCAAAAAGATTTGATCTTGTTCAAAATTTAGTTAATGGAAATATTAAAAATATTCTTCCAAAAAGCGATATGGAAAGAAATGATGTTTCAGAAAAACCATATAGAAAAAATTCAATTCCAGGCAAAAGAAAAAATCTAAGTAATGTTTTGAAAAAAGAATATAATGATGCGTATACTGATGTTCTTCGTCTTTTTGAATCTTATTTTTATTTAATAGATGATAATTTACCTCGTTGGATTAAAACACAAATTAAGGATTTGGATTTTTATTTAAGAAGGTCGGAACAAGCAGATATTTTAGGTTTTAATAGCATAAAAAATTTAAAAAAATACACTGATTATGATATTAGCAAAATGATACAAGATAAAGCAATGGCTGAAATGGGTGAAGGTTTAGGTTTAGATGATGTTTTAGCTGAATTAGGGATTGATGTAAATATTAAATAAATAGGTGTAGTATGAAATATACAGATAAGAAAATGAATGAAAAGCAATCTATAGATTTTTAATGAATGGTGATTTTAAATCTCTTTTTCCAAAAGGAAAAAATACTGTTTTAACTTCAAATAAAAACTATACTAGAAAACATATATTGCTGCAGCGTATGTATATTGGTCTTATTTTTTTAGAATTAAAATTAAAGTCTGTAAAACCTTATGTTTTAAAACAAAAGGCAGATTTTCTTTATTATTCAAGACTATCAGACCAAGCAGATTTTTTGGAGGTTAGTAGTATAAAAAAATTAAAAAAATATACTGATTCTGAAATTATTGATATGATAATAGAAAAAGTAGGTGGTAGGATTTTATTAGATACTGATGAGCTTTTAAAAGAATTAGGGTTTGATGTAAATATTAAATAAATAGGTGTAGTATGAAATATGCAGATATTAAAGATTTTGCAAGAATGGCAAGTGATGAATATTTGTCCCTTATGGTAAAAGATAAAATAGATAGATGGGTTTATCCACCGTATCATTTGAATTTTGATGAGGCTTTTTCTGTTGAAGATCAAAAAGAATTTTATTATTCAGTAGGTAAGATTGATATTAAATTAAAAAATTTATATACAGAACTTTTATCTGATATTAAACTTTCAAAATTTTTTGCTTTCGATCCTGAAGAAAATAAATATTTACGAATTAGATTAACTAAAAAACTAGAAAGAAAGGAAGAGGTTATTAATAAAGCTGCTAATTTTTATTATCCGAGAATTAAAACAAGATAAAATAAGATAATTAAGTAAAAAAAATCCCCATCGTTTGATGGGGAATTTGTTTTTCTTATTTTTGAAGTGGTGGGATGGCTGGTAAGATTTTGCCTTCTAACCATTCAAGGAATGCTCCGCCTGCAGTTGAAATGTATGTAAAATCTTCACTTACACCTGCATGGTTTATTGCTGATACTGTGTCACCGCCACCTGCAACTGAAACCAAGCTTCCTTCTTTTGTTAATCTTGCGATTGTTTTTGACATTTGGTTTGTACCACGATCAAATGGAGTTAATTCAAATACACCAAGTGGACCATTGAATAGAACTGTTTTTGCAGCTTCAAACTTTTCATCAAATAATTTTGATGTTTCGGGACCAACGTCAAATATTTTCCAATCGCCATCAACTTCATCAACATTTACAAATTTATTTTCTGCATTTGCTTTGAATTCTTTGGCTACACAAACATCAATTGGAAGTAGAATTTCACAACCATTTTTTTCAGCCTCAGCCATAATTTTTTTTGCTATATCAGTCATATCATTTTCAGCCATTGATGCACCGATATTATAACCTTTTGCAAGAAGGAATGTATTTGCCATTGCGCCACCAATTATAAGGTTATCAACCTTTTGTGTGATGTTTTCAAGCACAGAAATTTTTGTTGAAACTTTTGAACCGCCAACAATTGCGATTGCAGGCCTTGCAGGATTTTCGAGTGCAGAAGACAGTGCATTTATTTCTTCTTCCATTAAAAGTCCAGCATAAGATGGAATAAATTTTGTGATACCTTCTGTTGATGCATGTGCGCGGTGTGATGTTGAAAATGCATCATTTACAAATACATCGCCAAGTTCGCTTAGTGATTTTGAGAAAGCTTCATCATTTGCTTCTTCTTCTTTGTAAAATCTTACATTTTCAAGAAGTATAATGTCACCGTCATTCATATTTGAAATTGTGTTATTTACATTTTCACCAATTGTATCATTTACGAATCCAACGGGTTTTTCAATTGCTTTTGAAAGATTTTTAACTAAGATTTTATTTGTATATGTTTCATCAATTCCTTTTGGACGACCGAAATGAGTTATAATTATAACTTTTGCTCCCATACTTGATAGTAATTTTGCAGTTGGGGCAAATCTTTCAATACGGCTGTTGTCTGTGATTGTGTCACCTTCTGTTGGAACGTTAAGATCGGCACGTATGATAACTTTTTTACCTTTTATATTTTCAATATCTTTTATTGTCTTTAAATTTGACATTTTTAATCCTTTCTTTTTATTGAAATTTAATTTGATTTTATTTTATAACAACACGACGGTTTTCAGGTTGTTTTACACCTGGTTTTGTTTGAACTTTAAGATCAGTTGCACCAAGAGCTTGTAAAATAATTTTTTCTTCTGGTATACCGTTTTTAATTAATATTTTTGCAACATTGTTTGCACGGTTATCAGATAATTTTTCGTTGTATTTTGGTGTTCCACTTGTATCTGTATGTCCTTGGATTATTATCATTTCTTTTGATGATAAAGCCTTTTCGGAAATGTCTTTTAATTGTGGAAGGAATTTATAGTCAACATTTGCCTTGTTCCAATCAAAGAATATTTCAAATGGAAGAAGATCTGATGGTGCACTTAAAACTTCGGTTTCAATATAATCATCTTGGTCTATTTTTTCAAGCATAGGTTCTTTGTTTGCAAGTTCATCAATTTTATAATTCAAATCAGAAAGTTGATTTTTTAAATCTTCTAAACCATCATTATTATTAATGATTTCAGGTTTTTTATTTTGAAGTTCAGATATTTGCATTTTTAATTCATCAACTGCATATTTTAAATTTTCAATATCTGATGTTGTTGCGCTGTCTGCTTTGGGGATAAGAATTGTTTTTTCACCAGTAGTTGTTGTTATAACTTGTGGAGTTGCATTAATTGTTGAAATCATTTTTTCAATATCTGAAAGAGATGATTTTAAACTTTCATTTATATCATCAATATTTCCTGTTTGAGGTTGGTTGTTTATTGTTGCAACCATTTCTTCTATATTTTTGATTGATGAATTAAGTTCAGTTGTATCAATTTCAATCGGTTGGTTTTGTCTTATAACAGTATGTTTTAAAACAGGTATAGGAGGGTTGTTTTTTACAAGAGGCATATTAGGCCATTTTGGTATAGGAAGAAGTTTTCCATCAAATTTTCTTACTGGTTTTGCCTTTTCTTTTGCAAGTTCTTGTTTGCAATTTTCACATTCTGGGTTCAGTTTATCAAAAAGATAGCTTCTTGCTTTTTTAAATCTGCTTAGGCATTTTTGTGATTGAGCAGAACTTAAACCGTTTGCTTCGCTGTCAACCCAACAGTCGAATTTTACTTGTGCTTCTGCCATAAGTTGAGGATATTTATCAATAAGATTTGTTTTAAGTAAATAATTAAGGTCATCATAATAATTGCTTATTAAAACAATATTGTTTTCAGGAAGTTGTTTTTTATAAATATTATCAGGTTTTACGCGTTCACCG
>CAYJFW010000053.1:0-4606 GCA_964369895.1 uncultured Bacteroidales bacterium | reverse complement strand
CAGATGTTTCAACAAGGTTTTTTATATAGTCCAAAACTAGTATTGCATTTGTTTTCCCCGAAGCGTTCCCACCAAAAATAACGGCAGACTTTAAAAGTTCATTTTCACCTTTTTTAAATATGTCATCTTTTGCATAAAAGGTATTTATTTCTTTGTATTCGTCTATTGCAGTTGCCTGCATACTCAATTCTGCTTCATCATAAAATGAGCGAAAGTTTTTAAAACGTACATTTACTAGCATAGTTTCTCCATACGTATAAGTTTACTCTATTTTACTAAAAAGTCAAGTAGTTAAGTAGTATTTTTGTGAAATATTTGCAAATATACCACTTAATAAATGAAATCAAAGATTTGTAGCACAACTTGACATAAAAACCTATCTGTATTATTATATATTGACAAATTTACAATACTGTATTAATATTATATATATCTTTAATAAAGAAGGGATAGTTATGAGTAAAAACACTTCTGATTTGCAAAAAGAAATTGAAACTCTTGGTATAATTGGAATTGAAGCAGATGGGAACCTTACACAAGGTCTTGTTGAAGATGCTGTCCGCGCAATAAAAGAAATAGATGTTGACTTTGCATCTTTAGCAAAACAAACAGACGAATATTCTAAAAAGTATGGGCGGTAGCCTATGTCTTCTTCCAATACCCAAGATAAAACAATTCCATGGGCGATAAGCTTATTTCGCCCTGTTTTGCAAGGGTTGGGAATTCGAACATTACAATCTGAAAAACAATTACTTCTCTCGCAATTTAGAGAATTGCATCGTTATAGCATGGAAAGATGTGTGGTAATAGTGAAACGTTTTAAATTTAACAAACCATCATATAATGGACTTTTTATTTGGCGTTATGATGAGGAGCATAATTTTTACGCACTATATATTTTATTAAATGATAATATGTACAGCGACGAGGAGCATACTTCTTGTGTAAAGCGAAAGCTCGTTGCAGTTCATGAGTTTATTCATTGTATTGCATCTCTTTTAACTTTTTCTCGCATAAAAACAAAATTACTGATAAACAGCAGAAAAGAAAAAATGCTAAAAACTGTTCATGCAATTGAAAGTGCAGATATTGATAATTTATTAAAAGAGTTGCGACTTGACTTAAAAGACAAGAAAGATACCCTAGAAATATTTCCTGATAACCATTTTAGAACTTATGATGAAGACTTTTTACCGTCGTATTCTGATCTATATCAACAAATGCTTATGTCAGATGCTTTAATTAAAGAATATTTTTCTAAAGATGAAATAACAGACTTTTTTAATTGCCTTACAGAAGACAGTAAAGAAGCAACTAAGATATTGATAAAAAAGATACAGACTATTTGTACTGAGAAATCTTTAGATTATGTCTTTGTTAAAGAAAGGCTTTTAGATTATCTTATAGCTTTAAAGACAGTGAAGTAGAGTACCAGATTTACATGTAGTACCTTTTTTCTATTTATTTTTTATATCTTCTTCTAGCCAGCTTATAATTAGTTTATTTAGTTCGGAAATTGAATCTTGCAGGTCGTGCGATGTTGTTGGTGATCCTAATAAGTCACTGCTAGCATGGGATAAAGGGCTTGCATTTCTTAAACTATGAGCTTTTTTTATTATTACTTCATAATTTAAAATATTTTTATAAAAACCTAATAGTTTTTTTTCTTCATGGCTTTTACTAAAATTAGGAGTATTCTTTTTATAATTGTCTTTATCCAAAAAAGCAGTTGCTCTATCAAAAAAGTTCTTAAAATATGAAAAAGCTGACATATAGTTTTTAGAGCATAATTCTGTAGAATACATAAAATATAAATAATTAACCCTACTATCGCTTTTTGTATGAAATATCAATCTATTTTTAACTTTATTAGAGAAAATGCTTAAAAAAGATTTATTGCAAAATAGTTCGTAGTATTTATAAAGTTCTTTATCTCTTTCTTCAAGTATTAAAAGCAAATCTCTATGCTTAAAATTTCTTTTTATTAAATAACTTAGTGTAATTGAAGTATCGTAGGCATTCCAGTTGTTTGTTTTATTTTTTTCAAATAAATTGTTAAGAAGTTTTTTTATTAAAACTTCACAATTTGTCTTAGTAATTAGTATAGTTAATCTTTTAGGGTCTAGAGAAATTAAATAGTTGCTTTGTTGAATGATATTCTTGATAGAGTTAATGGTCTCTTTATCATCCCACGTTGTATTGGAATAAATTAGTTTGTTATATATTTCAAAAGGTAGATATTCAACTTTTGGTAGCTGAAAAGCTTTTTTTATTGCTTCATTATATGTTATTACTGATAAGTTATTAGAAACATGTTCTCTTTCTAATTCTGCTATAAATGAGGTAATTCCATTGGGGCAAAGTTCTTTAAAATCAATGTCATCATTAAAGTAGAAAGACTTTTTTAGCTCAAAAGGTAGTTCTGCAATAGGTTTTATACAGCATTTTTCTATATTCAAGGACAAATAAAATTCTTTTAAAAATGATGAGTAAGCGGTAATTATTTTATTATATAAACTATTAGTGGACTCATCATTATTTAGAGAGAATAAAATATACAAATCATCAACATATCGTACCATTTGAAATGAAATATCAAGCTTGTCAATATACTGATATAAATTTTTATCAATTTCATCCAAATATATAATAGTTGACAAATATGAAGAGGCCATACTCATTTCTATGACTGGATATTTATTTTGTCCGACATGTGATAAGATTTTTTTTATGTACTCTAATTGAATTTGAGAAAAAATATTTTCTCCATTTGAAATAGATAATTTACCTATTTTTCTTATTAATATATTTAAATCGATGTTTGAAAAAAAATCTCTGACATCAGATTTTATAAAGTATTCAAAATGCATACCGCATTCATTCACATATTTAAAAAAATCATCATAGTCCTTTTTATAATGGCAACGTGAAGCACTGTAGTTTCCTCCATAAAAAGCAGACACATATTTTGGTCCACAAGTTTTGTAACTTTCAGAAATCTTTTTTCCAATACATTGTATGATTAAGAATAAAATTGGAGATACTAAGGCTGCTCGGCGAAAACTACTATCCACTTTTTGCATATAGTGTTCAACACGGAACATTGTTTCTTCAAAGTTCACATAGTTTCCATTTGATATACATGTGTAAAAAAAATCTTCACTTAAGACTGTTGTTTTTTCGCTTTTGTCTAATCTGCTAAAAGGATATAGCTGCAAATAATTACTTGCAGTTCTTTTTGATAACCTAAAGTACATTGAGCATACATCTTTCCAAGTATCATAATCAATAATGAACATACAATATCTGTTTCCTCTCTCCTACTCTCCCACCAATTCCCTCAACAACTCCACGCTACTTTCTTCGTCTGGGCGGTTTGTTCCAAGTTCGCCACGGAAGGCCTTTGCCAAAATTGCCTTTTTCATTATATCTAGGTGCTCTATCACCGAACAAAGCTCTTTTGCCTTTTCTTCTTTTTCAAGAATACTATCAAGAATACGCACAATTTCCTTTTGTTCGGCAAGGGAAGGGAGTTTTATTGGAAATGCCCTTAAATATCCTAACGAAACAAATTTTTGAGTTGACCCCTTTGCTTCTTTCTGCATTTTATGCCTAACAAATTGAGATTCTAAATAGCATTTTACAAAATACGGATTTATTTCCCCGATATCTTTCAAGAGTGCAACATTTTTTATTGCGTAATCTGGTTCATTTGATACTACAACTGGATTACCTATTGTACCAATCATTGCAAATAGTATATCACCTATATCTACTTTGCTTCTTTGATTAATAAAATTATAATCTTGTTCAGTAACAAATTTTACTCCAGCATAATTTAGCTGACCATTTTTTAAGTTTTTTGAAGTAATTAATGGATATCCAGTTTCTTGAAAAATTGGAGAGTCATGTGTCCCATCACGAACATCCAAAACTTGTCCCAATGTCTTCTCTTCCCAATCCTCTAACCTTACGCCGTGTTCTTTTCGCCAGTTTGCCGTTAGTTCGCCAGTAAAGGCTTTGTGCAAAATGGCTGCTTTGCGGTTTTCAAAGGTGTCTAAGGCAGAAAGAACAATGCTTTTTGCTTCGTCCAATTTAGAAAACATGCTTTCTATGCGCTCAACTATGCGTTCTTGTTCGGCAAGGGGAGGAAGGGGAAAGGGATACATTAATAGATCTGATGCAGATACTCTTGGCAAGTTTATTCCTTTTGAATTACTAACTGCATACTGAATAAAGTTATCTAAATCGAAATATTTATTAATTAAAATGGGGGAAATATTTTTTTTAGGGTTAAGAACTAAAACATCTGTAGATGTAATACCATCAAAGGTAGCAATATCGTGTTTGTTTAGATAAGGTCGCAGTTTCCCATATAATATTTGTCCTTTTGAAAAAACATTTTTTGTGCTTTTTAGATTTTCTGTTGTTGAAAATGATGTTATACCCTTATCTTTTTCAATGTTTTCAAGTCCGACATAGTTTTTCCCTTCTGAAAAGAAATCAGTTTTTATATTTGAAGGACTACACACTTCTCCCAGTCTCGTCCAGCACCAATTACTTGGCACCTTATACGGTTGTTCACTTTCGCTTACAAGGGCTTTTT
>CAYJFW010000052.1:1083-4742 GCA_964369895.1 uncultured Bacteroidales bacterium | reverse complement strand
AAAAGGAGAGAGAAATTTTTATGAAGCAATTACCCAATTCTGTTTTTAAATTTTTATGGCACTATTTTTCACAATATAAAATATTATTTTTTATTGTTTTATTAATATGCCCAACAACAGTTTTTCTTGAAAATTACGCTCTTTATTATATCTCTCAATTAGTTGAAGTTTTATCATCCCCTCTTTCAAAAGATTTAATTTTAAATAAAGCTTTATACTATCTTGGTATTACGACTATTATTTTATCTGTAAATGCAATTATTACAGGTTCTCTGTTTTTTATTGAAGCAAAATTTATGCCTTATATATGGAGCAAAATTCAAAAGGATATTTTTTCACACGTCCACAACCATTCAACCAGATTTTTCAACGAAGAGCTAGCCGGTAATGTAACATCAAAAATGAACAATGTAATAGATAATATTTACCCCCTATGGTATAATTTAAGATTTGGTTTTTTCACAAGCTTTATATCTCTTTTAATAACAATGGGATTTATTGCAACAATAAATACAAGCCTTACCTTAATTTTTATATCAATTGTTTCAATTATGATTTTTATTATATATAAATTATCAAAACAAATGGCAGCCGCTTCAAAAAATGCAGCCAGAGCAGGCAATGAAAAAACAGCCATCTTAGTAGACAGTGTAATAAACCAAGACTTAGTAAAAAGTTTTAGCAGATACAAATTTGAAAGAAGATTTTTCTTTAACTCCCTAAAATTTTTCATAAGACTTGATAAAGTAGAAACTATGACATATGCAAAAACACGCCTAATTTTCTGGCTTTTATCTGCAATATTTCAATGTATATTTTTAATGCTTCCTGTTTTTTATTGGTACAAAGGCATTATAAACGTTGCTAATTTCATATTCATACAAACAATGATAATGAGCATTATTGGATATCTCTCAGAACTTTCAAGTGTGTTTACTGACTTTTTCAGAAGCTATGGAAAAATGGAAAACGGACTTGAGATGCTTACCCGCCCATTTGAAATAACTGATGTAAAAAACGCAAAAAATTTAATTATTAAAAAACCAACCATTGAATATAAAAATATTCTTTATCATTACAAGGGTGTAAAACCTCTGTTTCAAAATTTTAATTTAAAAGTTAAATCATACCAAAAAATTGGACTTGTCGGACATTCAGGAAGTGGTAAATCAACATTCATAAAAATACTGATGCGATATTACAATATCCAAAAGGGACAAATTTTAATTGATGGACAAGATATAAAAAAGGTAAAACAAAACTCGCTCAGAAAAAATATTGCTCTTATTTCTCAAGATACAAGCCTTTTTAACCGAACCATTATGGAAAATATAAAATACGGCAATCCAAAAGCCACAGATGAGGAAGTATTTGAAGCAGCAAAAAAAGCATATATACACGATTTCATTATGGGACTTCCCCAAAAATATGAAACAAAGGTTGGTGACCGTGGTGTAATGCTTTCAGGCGGGGAAAGACAACGCGTATCAATTGCCCGTGCAATATTAAAAAATGCTCCTATCTTAGTTTTAGACGAGGCAACCTCTGCCCTTGACAGTTTAAGTGAAAAATACATACAAAAATCACTTAACTCTTTAATGAAAAACAAAACAGTAATTGCAATAGCACACAGACTTTCCACCATAAGGGAAATGGATAAAATAATTGTAATGAGCAAAGGAAAAATTATTGAAACCGGCACTCATCAATCACTTATTGATAAAAAAGGTGAATATTTCAAACTTTATCAAATTCAATCCAATAAAAAATTTATAAAATAAACTTATATTTTTGAATAAACTTTTATTGCTTTCTTTTTTATTTTTTTTACAATCTTTTTTAATTTTATTTTTAAAATTAAACCAACAATTAATAAATATATAAAAATCACAAAAAATAAAATATTCCAATTTCCTATATTAAAATCACTTAAAAAAGTTAAGAGTAATAGATTTACATAAAATAAAAAATCAACTTATAATTCATATAATACCTATTATTTAATACATTTTCATATTAATAAAATAATGAAAAAAGTCAAAGAAATTAGTTTTTTTCAGAATTTTATTGACAAAATACATCTTTATAAATAAGATGATAATTTATACAAAAATAAAAATGAGGTAAAACAAAATGAGCAAATTTACATCAGAAATAAAACAAGAAAACGGAAAAGAAGTAGTTTTTATCCACAATGAAAAAGGTGAATTAAAAGCAAGAACAACCATTGAAGGAAGAAATAGTGTAATAAAAATACTAGAAAAAGATATAATAACAGAGCATACAGAAAGGAAAAAATAAAATGCCATATAAGTTAAGAGAAGAAAAAATACCATATAAAAAAGATAAATATCAATACGTTTTATACGATGGCAAAAAAGTTATTTTAAAATTAAAAGGAAATGATATAAATTTTTCAACAACAGGTTTACAAGTAATATTAGATAAGAAAAAAACCAAATAAAATAAATGTATTAAGAACCTTTTAGCTTCTTTTTTTTATCTAAAAATTCCATATAATTTTGTTAAGTAAAAGTCACTATTATCCTCCAGCATAAAATACTTGACAAAATATATAAAATGTCATATATTAAATAATAAATAAAAAAAAGGATGTAAAATGTCACAAAAATTAATAGATGCTATTTGGAAAAATATGCCAATAAAAGATATTGAAATAATGATTAAAGAAGAAAAAAATCTTGATTTTCAAGGGGTTGATGGATGGACTGCGCTTTTTACAGCAATTCACCTTGAAAAAGATCATATAGCAAATATTTTAATTGAAAATGGTGCAAATATAAACATAACAAACATAGATGGTAATAACGTTTTAATGAAAGCTATTGCTCTTAAAAACTACAAAATGATAAGAACTTTGCTTAAAAAAGGTATTGATATAAACACTCCTAACAACCTTGGTTTCACACCTGTAACAGAAGCATATTACAGAGACGACTTAAAAGCCTTAATATTACTTTTATCTTGCAAACCAGATTTAACTGTTACTAATAAAAAAGGTTTACCAATAAACGAAATACTTAAAGGTTCTAAGTATGCACAAGTTTTAATTATGATTGAAAATGAAGTTACAAGATAAAAAACAACATTAAAAAAGAGGCTTTAAAAGCCTCTTTTCTTTACCCTCCCATTAACCCTACTTTCCTGTATGATTAAATTTACCAACACTATCAGTACTTGGTTTTTTATGTGGATTTTTTTCTAAATTATCAATCGAACGTTTTAAATCATCTATAAATAAATCTGCCATATCTTTTGAAAAGCCATGTTTTATAAGCATTCTTAAAGCTATAACACTTTGGGCATTAGGAGCCATAGAATAAGCAGGCAACAGCCAACCATAAATCCTCATTTTATCAGATAAATCATAAGCAGAATAACTGAGTTTCTTTTTATATTCATCTTTTATACAAAATGTCAAAGCAGGAATTCCATTCTTTCCATCATATATAAATTTAAAGATTTTTAACTTATCAATTTCTTTTTTAAGATAGCTTGCTGTATCATAACACGCATTATGAATTTTTCTGTACCCTTCATATCCCAATCTTAAAAAATTATAATACTGAGATACTATTTGCCCAGCAGGTCTTGGAAAATTAAGAGCAAATGTAGCTTGATTTGAACCAAGATAATTA
>CAYJFW010000052.1:0-1073 GCA_964369895.1 uncultured Bacteroidales bacterium | reverse complement strand
CAAAAAATCAAATCTTGTGGCAAATCTTTTACCTCACGCCAAACAACCCAACCACATCCAAGTGGTGCAAGCCCAAATTTATGCCCTGATGCATTAATTGATTTTACACGTTTAAGCTTGAAATCCCAAAGAAGTTTTGGCTGACAAAATGGCGCTATAAATGCTCCACTTGCACCATCAACATGAACAGGAATATCAATAGCTGTTTTCTTTTGATATTTATCCAATGCTTCACAAATACCTTTTACATCTTCATAATTTCCTGTATATGTAACCCCCAATGTTGGAACAACGCCTATTGTATTTTCATCAACATATTTTATCATCTCTGTTGGTGTCATAATAAGCCTACCTGGCTCCATTGGCACTTCACGAATTTCAACATCAAAATAACGACAAAATTTATGCCAACAAACTTGAACCGGCCCACAAACAAGATTTGGCTTATCATATTTTTTACCTGCTTTTTTTTGCTTTTCACGCCATGCAAATTTTAATGCAAGCCCTCCAAGCATAGCAGCTTCACTTGACCCAGTTGTTGAACAACCATATGTGTTTTTTGCTGATGGTGAATTCCATAATTTTGCAAGCATATGAACACATCTATTTTCAATTTCTGCTGTTTGTGGATATTCATCTTTATCAATCATATTTTTATCAATACAATCATCCATAAGTTTATGAATATTATCATCCAACCAAGTCTGACAAAAAGTAGCCAAGTTTTGCCTTGAATTTCCATCAAGCATAAGTTCATCTTTTACCGCTTGATATACCCTGTTTCCATTTTCTTCATCTTTTGGAAATTCATATTTAGGCATAGCATTTTTAAGCTCATTAGATGCAAAAATATCATCATTTAAATTATTTGAATTATTCATAATTAATACTCCTTTTGATAAGAAAATGGTTCAAATTTACTGTCTTTATCAACCCAGCTGTCTTTTCTGCAGGCATATATTGCAAATGGAATAATAACAGAAATTAATGTACCAATTAATAATAGCCCTACCCATAATCTTGGATCGCCAGTTGATATTTGTGATGGAGGGAAAAAGCTTAATACAAATGCA
>CAYJFW010000051.1:0-4769 GCA_964369895.1 uncultured Bacteroidales bacterium | reverse complement strand
TATTGGAATATGGATGATATGGGAGCTCCTGGCGCAACGGCTTTTCAATTTAATCTTAGAAAAGGGTATTCATTTGAAGGTTTAGTAAATCATTTAGAAGATAATCATTATGAATATTACAAACAATTAGAAGAAGTTGGTGGGCTTGCTGCTGCAAAAAGAAATGATAAAAAGTATATATTAAAATTTCAAGATCTTTGTGATAATGCTGTGTTTTTTGATATTTTAACAAAATTTGCAAATGATGAGCTTTATAATCCAAAAATTTCTTATATAGAAAATGAAATGGATATTAATATATCAAACAGACATCTTGTTACCCAAGGTATTGTTAAAACATTTATTGGAAACAGAGGTGCTGATATATATAAAGTTATTGAAGATATGAAAAAAAGTTATTCTAAAAATTATTTAAATAGTTTGGATGATTATACTTTTACAAAAATATTTGAAAATTCTGTTTATAGAACATTAGATAAGGAATTAGGTGTTAAAAAAAATGCACCTAAAACAGCAAGACAACTTGCAAATAATTATAAAGAAACATTTAATAATTTTGTTTATCCAAATATACATAAAGAAGATATTACACCTCAAGAACTTCAAAATTTACAACATGATGCATATATGAAATATGTTGAAGAAATTCTTGCTCAGGTTGAACTTCCTAAAAAATATACTACTCATATGTCAGATATACTTTCTATGAGCCAAAATGAAGTTAGTAAAATTTTTAACTCAAATATGGAAGAAGATAAATCTGTTGATATAGATGAAAGAATAAAATATACAATTACAAAATATTTATGTTATTATTTAGATTTAGTAAATGGTGTTGACATAAATGATGTTTTACAACATGGTAATTTTGTATCTATAAACGATTTAAAAAATGAACATTTAAAAAATAATATAAATTACAGACCAAAAGAGGAAGAAGACGAAGAAGAGCTTCCTATTGATACTGAGGTGCCTGAAAAAAACAAAAATACAAATGATAAAAAAGTTTTTATTTCTGCAACTTCTTCATCTGAAGAAATGAATGCAAATAACTTAAAAGTTAATACTAATAGAAATCCTGCAAATATAAGAAGAGAAAAAATTGGACTTCTTGCTCGGGCTGAGGCAATTCTTAAAAAACTAGAAATAGAAAAAGAACTTGGCGGCGTTTTCATAAATATGAAAAAAGAAAGAGTTATATAAGATGAATAAATATTTCGAGGAATATTTAAAAAATTTGGAACCATTTGGTGGTAAAGACAAAGCTCTTTTAAAACTCGAAAAGCTTCTTTTAAGAAATGATGAAATTTCAAATGGGATAAAAGATATTATGTCTTATGAATATCTTTATGAAGATACTGAGATTTTAAAACTATTTAGTGATGTTTGTAAAAATTCAAAAATGAGTGTTGAAAAAAAATATGAAATAATGAATCTGGCAATTGAAAGACTTATTAATACACACAAAGCAGATGAATTGGAATTTTTATTAACTGAAATTGTATCACATCACGGTAAACTTCTTCCTGCTAATGATGCAATGGATCTTATTGGGCATTCAGCAGCCTGCACACTTTATTTCAAAGTAAATGGTGAGGACACAAGCAAACATAAATCTTGGTCCCATATAGCCGGTTATGGAACTATCCCCGAAGATAATATTCAAACAAAAGATAATGTTCAAAATAATAAAACTATGGATTTTATAAATGGATTAAACTTTGATAGAATTAAATATTCAACAAATGATGTTGCAAATATGATAAATTACTTAACCGATTTATCAACAACAAATTATGCATATAAACCGATTGTAAGGGCAACATCGGTAAACGGTCTAGAAAAAACAAAAAATGATTTAAACACAGCAATATTTTTCAAAAAATTCTGGGAAGATAATTACCAAGGAATAATTAAAAACTTTACACCTTTTGATTATCTTAAAAAACAAAGTGTTAAAGAGCAAATCATTCAAGATTTAAATCAAAATAAAAAGTAATTAAATTTTAATTCGGCTTAATGATAATTTTGGAAGAAGTTTTATGACTTCTTCTTTTTTATATCCTTTGAAATCTTCGAACGGAATTAAGATATGTTTATTTGCAACGGTTGCACGTTCTATAAGTTCGCCATTTTTCATATCAATAATTTTATCCAAATTTATTTTTACTGGTTCAAACCTTGTTGGTGATAAAAGCTCAAGCTCATCGCCTTTTTTAAAAGAATTTTTAACTTCCATTACAAGACCGTCCGCATTCACATCATAAACAAACGCTGCATATCTGTGGTTTCCGTCTGAACGAGTTGTTTCGTAATTCATCGCATGGTGGGTAAGGTGGCCGTCAAAAAATCCGTATGTGTATCCACGATTTTGAAGTGTTTCAAGCTCGGCCATATATTTTTGATAATCCCAAGTATTTGGATTAGAATAAAAATCATCAATTGCATTTCTGTATGCACGTGCAACAGTTCCTGCATAATATTCGGATTTGTTTCTACCTTCTACTTTTAACGAATCAATTCCAAGAGATAGAATTTTATCAAGTTTTGGCATCAAACATAAATCCTTTGAATTCATTAAGTATGCCCCTTTGTCATCTTCAAGAATTTCAAAGAATTCACCTTTTCTTTCGCCCTCTTCTAAATAAAAATCGAAAAGCTTTTGTGTATCAGGGTTTATATCAATTTCAAGTTTATCGGTTAGACTGCCATCTCTTGGTCTTACATACATTTTATAATTCCAACGGCAACAATGTGCACAATTACCTTGGTTTGAACTTCTTTCTGTTAAAAAGTTTGAAATAAGGCAACGACCAGAATAGCTCATACACATACTTCCATGAATAAATGTTTCAAGTTTTAAATGTGGTGCAATTTTTTGACGGATTTCTGTTAGCTCCTCAAACGAAACTTCACGACCTAAAACACAAAGTTTTGCTCCAATATCATACCAAAACTGTGCTGTTTCATATGAACAAACATTGGCTTGAGTTGACACATGAAGAGGAACATCTGGAAGGTTGTTTTTCATATATCTGAATACTCCAGCATCTGCAATTATAATTCCATCCGGGGAAAGTTTTTTTATTGTATCAGCAAAAACAGGAAGTCTTTCAATATCTTTGTTATGTGTATAAAGATTTACTGCCAAATAGATTTTTTTATCTTGGGAATGAGCATATTCAATACATTCTTTCATTTCATCCAAAGATACCTTTGCTTTTACACGCAAGCTCATATCTGGGGTGCCAGCATAAACAGCATCAGCACCGTACATAAATGCTGTTTTTATTTTATCAAATGATCCACCTGGAACAAGAAGTTCTGATTTATTATCTTTCATATTAGCCTCACAAATTTTTATTTTTATATATAAAAGCATAGTTTTTAAAAAAAGTAAATATTTTTGTAAATTATGCTTGAAAACAAATTTTAAATAATATAAATTCTCATCTTTAATTTTAAACAAACGAGAAAAAATGAAAATAATAACGAATATAATAAAAAATATAAAATCAGACAAACAAAAAGATGAAACTCTTGATTTCTTTGGGATAAAAATAACTCTTGATGCTGAAGAAAAGAAGGCTTTTTTAAATGCAAAAACTATTATAGAAGAATCTCATACTATTACAAAATAAATGAAAAAATTAAATGTAAATAAAAAAACGCCTAATAAAGAAATACCACCTGCTGGGATTGCGGTGACTTCTATTGCTTGGGTTGCAGTTGCTGCAAAAAAACTTACTGATGAAAAAAACAAAGGAAAACAAAAGTAAAAATGAATATAATTATTGAAACTATTGTTCAAAACATAAAGGAAATAGCAGATATTCAAGCAAAAGAGTATCATAAAAATGATCCACATAATATTATTCCTGATGTTCAAGATATTAAGAAAAAACATCAGATTTTATCTGTAAAAGTTGAAAGTTTAAAATAATATAAATTCATCCTTGAAACTTGCCTTTTTATTGTATAGAATCATTTTTCATAGAGGAGAGAGATAGAAGTTTTATGAAAGGAATTAAAAATGAAACGACTTGATAATAAAAAACAAAATTATATTTTTCCACAATACATAATAAATATTGCAAAATTTGCAAATTTTATATCTGGAATTTTTTACAAAGATAATTCAAAATAAGAAAGATATAAAATGAAAAAAAATAAACTTACAACAAGTACGATTGAAGAACTTAACTCATCAAAAAATGCGGGAGAAGCTTTCTTACATATAAATGATAATGCCTCATCGAATCAAAATATTTTAAATGAAACATGGGATGAAATAAAATCACCTATTGAAAAAAACATTTCAAAAAATGATAAAGATTTACACGATATAGTTATAGCTAATCGTGTATGGAAGTTAATAGAAAATACCCCTGCTGCAAAATCAGGAGCTATTACAAAAGAAGAAATAGTATTTCTTGTTAAAAATCAAGATAAACCAACAGAACAAATTTTTCATGAATATCAAGAAAAACAAAAAGAAGAAGAAGATAAAATAAGATATAGTTTTGATAATAATGAAAAATTAATGAAATTAACACCTGAACAAAGAAAAGAAGTTGTAAACCAAATATCTTCTGAATTAGATGTTGCAGAAGAAATGACAGAAGAATATTTAAAAACAAAGTTAAAATAAACCAACTAACATAAAATAAGGAGAAAAAATATGTATGGAGAATTTAGAAGTTTTTTATTTAATGTGATACCAGGTTATTGTGTATCAGATTTAGTTTATTTAGGTATGATTGTATTTA
>CAYJFW010000050.1:0-4785 GCA_964369895.1 uncultured Bacteroidales bacterium | reverse complement strand
ATAGAAGGCGGTAAAGGAATAAATGTTTCAACTGGTATTACATCAGGCTTGTGGGCAAACCAAGGCGGAATCGGAACTTTTTCTGGTGTTAATCCTGATTTTTATGATGAAAAAGGTAATTTTATTGCTCCTGTATTTAATGGAAAAACAAGACAAGAAAAACAACATGAACTTATCGAATATGGGATAAGAGGTTGTCTTGATCAGGCTAAAATTGCTCATGAAAATGCAAATGGAAATGGACTTGTGTTTATGAATGTTTTATGGGAACAAGGCGGAGCACAAGAGCTTTTAAAACAAGTTTTATCAAAAGCAAAAGGCACAATAAAAGGAATTTCTTGTGGTGCAGGTATGCCTTTTAAACTTGCTGATATTTGCGCTGAAAACAAAACTTTTTATAATCCTATTATTTCTTCTGTTAGGGTTTTACAACTTCTTTGGAAAAGATCTTTTTCAAGATTTAAAGAATGGATTGGCGCTGTTATTTATGAAGATCCATGGGTTGCAGGTGGACATAACGGACTTTCAAATACTGATGATCCAAAAAATTCTGAAAAACCTCTTCAAAGACTTATTGAAATAAGAAAGTTTATGAATGAAATCGGCCTTAAAAGTGTACCTATAATAGTTGCTGGCGGTATTTGGTGGCTTTCAGAATGGATTGATTATATAGATAATGAAAAAATTGGCCCAGTTGGTTTTCAATTTGGAACCAGACCTATGGTTACACAAGAAAGTCCTTTGATGCCAAGTATCAAAAACAAACTTCTTAATGTAAAAAAAGGTGAAGTAAGATTACAACAATTTTCACCAACAGGATTTTATTCTTCTGCTGTGGAAAATAAATTTATGAGAGAATTAGAAGATCAGCTTACAAGACAAATTCCTTTCAGTGATGATGAAAATTCTGATTTTAATCTGCCTGTTAATTTAACAGTAAGCGGAAAAACTGTTTATATAAACTCAAATGACAAATCTGTGTTTGAAAAATTTATGGATAATGGCTTTAATAAAATACTTAAAACTCCATCAAATACATTAATGTTTGTAAATGATGATAAATATAGTGAAATTATGACAGATATGAAAGATTGTGTTGGTTGTCTTTCTGCTTGTAAATTTTCTGCTTGGGATCAAAGAGGCACATTAAACCTACAGCCAGATCCAAGAAGTTTTTGTATTCAAAAATCATTGCAAAATATTTCTCATTCTGATGATGCTGAAAATAATCTTTTGTTTGCAGGACAAATTGTTCACAGATTTAGAGAAGATCCATTTTATCAAAATGGAACATTTATTCCAACAATAAAAGAACTTGTTGAACAAATAAAAACTGGATTTTAAAAAAGCCCCTTTATGGGGTCTTTTTTTATTTTACATATGTTTGTCATTTATAAGTTTTATTATCTGAGCCCAATTATAAGCTTTGAAACTGTTTGCAGAAGAATTTGATCCGAACAAGCTTGCTATATCATAATATTTATGACGATAAACGTTAAAACCTAAGCTTTCTGCATCGTTTAAATTTTTTATTTCATCATCAATTAATGTAACTGGATATGAAGTATTAAATGATTCAAAAGAATCTTTTTTAGATGCTCTGAATGGAAGACAATAAACATCATCAAAAACGTTATTACCAAAAAGAGTGTGTATATTTTTTTCTCTTGCTTCTTTTGTTCCTTTGTTGTCACCAACTGATGTAATAACTGTAAGATTATATTTATCCTTTAAAAAATCAATTGCGTCTTGAGAACCTTTTACTGCTGGAATATTTGAAAAATTATTACTTTTCATAAAAGAATGGAAAGGTTCTGTTATATTGCGATTTGATAAAACTTTTTCAAAAGCTTCTGGAACATTATTCATAAACCAATAAAGATAAGCACGAAGAGTATCAAGCAATACACCATCGCCATCTATTAAGATATTATCTTTTCTTTTTGTATGTGGGCCTATTATCATAGAATAATTCCTTTTATAAAATTAAAAGAAAAAACTACAACCAATCTTTTATCTTGTCAAAGAAATTTTTGTTTTCACCATGTTTTTGTCTGTCTTTTTCAAACTCTCTTAAAAGCTCTTCTTGATGAGAAGTTAGTTTTTGTGGAGTTTCAACAAAGATATTAAGATACATATCGCCTCTGGTATGGGAATTTATACTTGTCATACCTTTGCCTTTAAGACGAAGTTTTTCACCTGTTCCTATTCCTTTTGGAATTACAACATCGGCTTTGCCTCCTTCTATTACAGGAACTTCTATTGTACTACCTAATGCTGCTTCGGTAAAAGAAATTGGTAAATCAATATATAAATTTTTTCTGTCTCTTGCAAAAACTTTGCTTGGTTTTACACTAACATAAACATATAGATCACCAGCGGAACTTCCTTGAAGACCTGCTTCACCCTCACCTGTTATACGAAGCTTTGTTCCTGATTCAACACCTGCTGGAATTTTTATTTCTAATGTTTTTTCTTCTGGTTTAACACCACTTCCATCACAAGATGAACATGGGTTTTTTACAATATGACCAGTTCCGCCACATTCAGGACAAATTTGTTGTGTCATAAAAATACTTTGTCTTACATTTATAACGCCGCTGCCTCCACATTTTGGGCAAACGCTAATTTCTTCGCCACCTTTTCCATCACATTTTTTACATTTTCCGTTTCTTCTGAATGATACGGATTTTGATATTCCATTAAATGCTTCTTCAAGGGTTATTTGTATATCATATCTTAAATCTTGACCTTTGTTTTGTTTTTTACCTCTTTGGCCACCACCCATAAAATCAGAAAATATATCAGAAAAAATATCAGAAAACCCACCAAAACCTTGTCCACCACCGAAATCAAAACCTCCGAATCCTTGTCCACCGCCGAAACCGCCTTGGCCTCCCATTCCATGTTCAAAAGCAGAATGTCCAAATTGATCATATGCAGATTTTTTTTGTGGATCTTTTAAAACTTCATAAGCTTCGTTTATTTCTTTAAATTTTTCTTCTGCTTCTTTGTTTCCTTGGTTAGTGTCTGGATGAAATTTCATAGCTTTCTTACGATAAGCTTTTTTTATTTCGTCTGCAGATGAGTTTTTGCCTACACCAAGTAAGTCATAATAATCTTGTTTTGCCATTAGGTTTTATCCTGATATTTAATTAAATATAGAAGTTATATAGTAAACTTATCTTAAAAAATCAAGGGTTGTTTACTTTTTATCTTTGCCAAGTCCAGAGTTTTTAGCAAGTTCAGATCTTTTTTTTGCATAGTTTGGAGCAATCATAGGGTAATCACGAGGAAGGCCCCATTTTTCTTTGTATTCTTTCTCTGTCATATTATATTTTGATTTTATATATCTTTTTAACATTTTTAATTTTTTTCCATCTTCTAAACATATTATAAAATCAGGAGTAATAGATTTATCAGGTGATATAAAAGGATCAATTGAATAACTTGAAGTTTTAGAAGTTATAGAAACAAGTGTTTTATATATGTTTTCAACAATAGGTGAAATTTCAGTTGTGTCTGTTTTATTATTTGAAAAATATCCATTTGCAATATTTGCAGTTGCGTTTACAATTGTTTTTTGCATATCTTCTGATAATTTATTTATTTTTTCGTTCATAATTTATCCTTAATCATATATTTTTCACTTGTATTATATCAGAAATTAAGATAAAAGTAAAAGGTAAAAAAATTTAAGGATATAATATGTTTTTAGAGTCTTTTTGGAATAGTTTAAGTTTTAATATTCTTCCAACGCTTCCTGTTGAATTTGAAATTTCATCTGTTTTTTATTTGTTTTTATTTGTGTTTTTTCCTGCATATGTTTCTTATGCAAAACAATCTTTGCAAAGAAAACGCATTTACATATTTTCAGTTATTAATTTTATAGTTTTTTATTTTTGCTTTTTTACTCAAGTTGAAGATTTTTATTTTGATAGAGGAAGTTTGACTGTTTTTGCAAAAACACTTTATGGACTTCTTTTTGTTGGGGCAATTTTTGATATTGAAAATAAAAAATCTCATCCTTATAAGAAAAAAACTTTTGTTAAAAAATATATATCCCATCCTATTGAATCCGGATTTGCATATTTTTTACATTTAATTTTTAAGATTTTGCCTGCTGAATTTTCATCATGGTTTGGAGGAAAGCTTGGTATACTTCTTGGTAAAACACAAAAAAAATACAATAAACTTATGGATCTTAATTTAGAAATTGCATTTCCAAAATTTTCAAAAGAAAAAAAAGAAAAAATAAAAAAAGATGTGTGGGAAATGATGGGGCGTTATATGGCGGAACCAGCACATTTTAAATATGTTTTCAGAAATTATAAAAAGTATATGACTTTTGTTGGGGATGATGTTTTGGATGATTTAAAAGATAAACCTTATATTGTTCTTTTATCACACTCTGGAACAACAGGTTTTATATCTATTCCTTTTGCTCTTAGGAAGGCTCCTTGTTCAATTATATATAAATACCCATCAAATAATCTTACAAATGATTTGGTGACTAAATCTTTTGGTAGAGGCATAGGAAAGCTTAAATTTATTGATAATACTGCAAATGGAACAAAAGAAGCTATGAAAACTTTAATCAGTGGAAGTGCTATACTTGCTTCGCCTGATCAAAAATTTCAAACAGGTATTAAAACTAAATTCTTTGGCGCAGATGTTACAAGTCCTGTTGGGGTGGCTAAACTTGCTACACATTTTAATTGTCCTATTCTTCCTGTTCAAATAGTAAGGGAAAAAGGTCTTCACCATAAAATTATTTTTCATAAA
>CAYJFW010000049.1:0-4852 GCA_964369895.1 uncultured Bacteroidales bacterium | reverse complement strand
AGATTAACAGATATCATAACAATATAAGAAAGAAGACCTGTTAATGCGCTAAGATAAAATTTAACAGATAAATAAATTTGTATTTTTGAATGAATTTTTTTTAATGTGTTAAGAGCGTCATCTGCTTTTTTCTTGTTTTTAAAAAATTTTGGAAATTTTTTATAAAAGCTATTTTCTTCCCAAATTATAAAGAAAAGATATATTAAAACCATCAAAGATGTTGAAACAAAACTTGCAAAACCTTGGAATACAGAATTAATAACTTTTCTAAAATCAATACCTTTTGCAATTTTACTAACTGATAATTCTCTTTGAATACCTAAATAACTTTGAAGTCTTGAAAGCATATCATCCATATTTTTTTGATAACTATCAAATGTTTTTGAAACTGCATCAATATTATCTTTTATAACAACTATAATAAAGTATACAACAATCCCCATAGTCACAATAGCCAAAGTTTTTGATATAGCCTTTGTCCACAAAGGAAGTTTAAGTCTGTCTATTAATATGTGGGAATAACTTGTTGAAAGTATATATATCAAAGCCCAGAAAAAAAATGCAATTACAAATGGTAAAAAAATTGCTTGTCCTATTTTTAACGCATATAAAATAACAAGTAAAAGAACTATGTTTAAAGCTTTTGAATTTTGCATATACCCACTCCTTTATAAGTAATAAATTATCAGATTATAATACTATCACATAAAAAATATTTTTCAAATAAAAAAGAGGCCATTTGGCCCCTTTAAAAAATTATGTAAGTAAAAATTACATTGGCATACCAGCACCCATTTGCATTTGTGCAGCTACCTGCATTTGTGCAATGAAAATAATTGTTGCAGCAACAGATATGAAAATAACAAAAGCCATCAAAGACAAGAATGAAAGAACTTTTACTATATTTGTGTATAATTTAAAACTTTTTCTTACAGTTAATACTTGTAAAAGGTTAAATGCTGTAACTATTAACATAATATTCATCAAATCTTTTACATCTTCAGATTGAACACCTATGTAATTAACTACATACAAAAATCCAAGTATTAATATATAAAGTATTTTTGTAAACATTGTTCTTTGGAAAAAAGCACCAATTTTTTTAAGTGTTGTAAATTTATTTTTATACATACCATCATTTGCAAAATCGCGTTCTGGTTTATAAAATGTAAAAAATGGTGTAAATAAATATGTTCCCATAAATGAATATATACCACTTATTCCAAGTGAGTGCGCTCTTTTATAAGAAAAAGCAACAGCAAACCAAGCAACAAAGAAATATGCAATTGAAGGAAGAGTTCCTATTTTTTTTGTTATTGGATCAGTTGTAAAAGCAGCAGAAAAAATCGATAATACAAGAATTATAATAAGATAAAGAGAAGTAAAAAGTTCTTTTGATATTTTACCTTCAACAGAAAAAAGAAAACTTAAAATACCTTTTTTCTTTTGTGGACCATTATTTGGTTTATTATTATATCTTCTGTAATTTGGTTTATTATTATACCTTCTATTATTATTTGGTTTATAATTATTATTGTTATTTTGTGGCATGTTATTTCTCCTTTTTGTTACCATTTTTAGATTGTATATCATTAAATATAAAAATGCTATATAAAATTTATCCTATTTTATTCTTGTCTTGATTTCAATACATTTATATTATACAGTATTTTAAAATTAAAAAAAATAGGAAAAAATTATGGGTTTTAAATGTGGTATAGTTGGCCTTCCAAATGTTGGAAAATCAACACTTTTTAATGCATTAACACAAACAATACAGGCTGAATGTGCTAACTATCCTTTCTGTACAATTGAACCAAATTCAGGAATTGTTTCTGTTCCAGATGAAAGATTGGTTGATCTTGCAAGTATTGCAGGTTCAAAAGAATTAATTCCAACCAGACTTGAATTTGTTGATATTGCAGGTTTAGTTAAAGGCGCAAGTAAAGGCGAAGGTCTGGGCAATCAATTCCTTGCAAATATTCGTGAAGTTGATGCAATCATCCATGTTGTTCGTTGTTTCGAAGATGGAAATATTATCCATGTTGAAAATTCTGTTTCTCCAATCCGTGATGTTGAAACAATTGAAACAGAACTTCTTCTTTCAGATATGGAAAGTTTACAAAAACGCCTTCCTGCACTTGAAAAAAAAGCAAAAGGAAATGACAAGGATGCAAAAATACAAGTTGAAGTAATTCAGGCTGTTCTTAAAAAATTAGAAGAAGGCTTGCCAGCAAGACTTGCAAAACCAGATGAAATGGATTTGGAAAAATCAAGGGCATTTAATATGTTAAACCTTCTAACTTCAAAACCTGTTTTATATGTTGCAAATGTTGGTGAAAACGAGGCAGGCCAGGGCAATAATTTTTCATCCGAATTAGAAGCTTTTGCAAAAAACGAAGGAAACGAATTTACAATTATTTCTGCAAAAATTGAACAGGAAATTGCATCCCTTTCTGACGAAGTTGAAAAAAAAGAATTCTTAGAAACAATAGGGATAAGCGAAACCGGTCTTTCAAAAATAATTAAAAAAGGTTACGCACTTCTTGACCTTATAACATTTTTTACAATTGGCCCAAAAGAAGCACACGCATGGACAGTTGCAAATGGATCAAAAGCACCACAGGCTGCAGGCGTAATCCATACCGATTTTGAAAAAGGTTTTATCCGCGCTGAAACAATTTCAACAGATGATTATTTAAAATTCGGAGGTGAGGTTAAAGCCCGTGAAAATGGAAAACTAAGAACCGAAGGTAAAGATTATAAAGTCCAAGACGGCGATATATTCCATTTCTTATTTAATAATTAAAATAAAAAACCTCCCAAACGGGAGGTTAATTTTTCACAAATAAATATTACTCAGACAAAGCATTATCACATTCTTTTGCTTTATCCAAATCTTTACCTATTTTATCAATTTGGAACGCCCCAAGTGTTGTTGACGCTGCTGATGTTCCCAGTGTTATACCTGCAAGCCAGTTAGAAGCAGTGTTAAGACCTTTTTCTTTTTTCCTTCCTTCTGTTGTTTTATCATCTTTCACAGTTTTACTATTTGCCATAATTGATGTAACAGTACCAGCCCCACCAGTAGCACTTCCAATACCAGATGTAACAGTTGATCCAATTGAAAGATTTTTAACTGTTTCCATATTCTTTGTATCAAAACCAGAACAGGCATTAATAGTTTTTGTTGCATTATTAATAATAGCTTTTGTAGCATCATCATCTTCTGTAACATTTGCTTCTAATTCTGCTTTTGCTGTGCTCATTGCATAAATATTTTTTTCACAAGATTTCATTGCTTCTAAAACATTAGCTGCTTTTGAAATATTAATCGCAGATGTAACAGTAGAACCAACACTTGTAACAGTTGCAACACCCATTGCACCACTTCTGATATTACCAAGACTTTCTGATGAACCAAGAGTTTTAAATCCATCTGCAATTGTAGAAGTAAGTTTTTTGCTGTCTTCTGATGTTACACCATCAACTTCTGGCATTTCAATTTCCAAACCATTTGATTGTGAAACAATAGCGTCAATCTGAGATTGAGTAATAGCTTTTTCACCTTCTTTTGGTTCATTTATTATTATAACTTTACCATTTTCATCATATTTTAATTGCTGTCCATTCTTAAGAGGAGTGCTACCATCTCCTAAATTTTTTAAATTTTCAATTTGTTCTTTTATATCAGCAGTTGTTTCAATATCTTCTTCTGTTTTTCTGTCTTGATTTGCTTTAATTAAACCACTAGTCAAAGCAACAGCCGCAGCCCCTGTTCCAACACCACTCATAATAGTAGTAGTCTTAGAAAGCCCCATCATATTATTCATTTCAGTAAGAATATTAGAACAAGAATTTTTTGCCTTTTCCTTTGCAAGATTATAATTTGCTGTCAATGTTATAATAGTAGATTTATATTTTTCTGCTTTTAATTGTAAATTTAAATCATCTAATTCATCAGAAGAATCTCCTGGTGCAGGAATTATAGGTTCTTCTGATTCAGGAACTGTAGGTTCTGTTGGTGCAGGTTCCGTAGGTTCTTCTGGTGGATTTGTTGGTGTTCCATTTATTAAATAATATTCATCTATAAAATAATAAGATTCATCTTTAATTCTATTATATTGAGATTTCAAATCATAAAATACTGTTTCTATATTATCTATTAATAAATCAGATGAGTTTTCATCTAAATTTCCGAATATAGAATTAAAGTCTTCTATTTTAGATATTAAAGATTTTACATCATTTATTAAATAAGTCCCTTTTGTTTTTAAAGATTGATCATTAACATTTAAAAGCGTTTTTTCAACATCCCCAGCAATTTGATGTAAATCATAATCTATTTGTTTTTTTTGACTTCCTAATGCTGTTAATCTTTCTATTGTAGAAATAGATGATGTATGAGATAGAGTATCATTATTTAATAAATCAGTATAAGAAGATAAAGTGTTATTATACATTATTTCTATGTCATTTAGTCTATTTTCAATTTGTTCTTCATTTAATATTCCAAAATTTCTATCTAAATCAGTTGAACTGATACTTAAATTTTTAAAATTATACTCTACTATTCTATAACTATTTATAAGATTAAGTTTATCAGTATTAGTTTCTGGTAAAGATTCTATTTTAGTCTCAATTATTTTTATAGTATCATATAAGTCAGAAATTTTTTTCCTATAACTTTCATGTTTTATAAGAAGACGCTGTTTCTCATCTGAAAAAGTTGAGGTTGAACTTGATGTTCCTATTGAACTTCTTGTTGATGCTCTTCCTGCAACTTGTCCATAAATCGGCATTGCAATTGTTT
The DNA here is from genome assembly GCA_964369895.1 of uncultured Bacteroidales bacterium. Taxonomy (GTDB): domain Bacteria; phylum Pseudomonadota; class Alphaproteobacteria; order Rs-D84; family CACZYB01; genus CACZYB01. Next base: position 39 of record CAYJFW010000049.1, on the reverse strand, counting down.
GCATCATAAAAGATGTCAGTATAAGCATACTTATTTTTT
>CAYJFW010000048.1:2637-4940 GCA_964369895.1 uncultured Bacteroidales bacterium | reverse complement strand
TAACAGGGCAGTTAGTAGTAGATATTTTGTTTTCATTTCTATCCCCTCATGGCTTTTTAGGGAGGGTAAAGATCCAAGCCATAAAAGAAATCTTTACCCATAGCATAAGTTCCACTTTGGCTTGGAGATAAGTGGCTGGGAGAGTTGAAAGATCATGAACAAAAAATGATTCCATAGTTTTTGAAGTATAAAGAAAATACTCCTATTGTATGGCTATGGCTCCCCAACCTTCGTAAAGATTGAGGAATCTTTTTGCTGCTGAATTTTTATTATACCAACAAAATGGGTATAAAAAAATAGCAACTCACGATGCTATTCTACACCGTTTGTTCAAGAGACCTTTCAAAGTCCCGCGCTATTATTCCTAGCACTAGATACAAATATACTTTGTACCTGTTCTATAATATAGCACATAATTTTTAAATGTAAAATGAAAAAATTTGTTTATTCAATATCAGTTAATAATTTATGAAATGAAATTTGATTACCGCCGTTTATTTTTGCTTTTTTTGAAGCAGTTGCAGAAGCAGCAATTAAATCTTGGGTTGTTTCACCAGAAATTGGAAATGTTGCAACACCAATACTTATAGGGATACATTCTATTTTAGGATGGAGTATATAAGGTGATGTGATTTTTTCAAAAATTTTATTTACAAGTGTATTTATGCTGTCTTGTGTATAAACGTCTTGGATTATTGCACAGAAAATATCTGCTTTTAATCTTGCTACTGTATCGCTTTCATCTAAAATATTTTTTAATTCTAAAGCTAAATTTTTAAGAATTATGTCACCGGCTTGGTAATTATCTGCTTTGGCAAATTCATCAAAATTATCAATATCAATATAAAGAAGTGAAAGAACTGACATGTCTTTTTCAATTTTATGTATGTTATGTTGAAGACGATGTTCAAATGCATTTTTATTAAATATTTTTGTTAAAGGATCAATGTTTGGATCAAATGGCATTTCGTTCATTTTTGAAATATAAGAATAAATTGATGAACAGATTCCAACATAGTGATTGGCCTCACCTATTTCATTGTAGATAGCAGAAAATCTTACTTCTATTGGAATTATTGCGCCAGAACGGCTTCTCCCTAAAACTTGACCTTGCCAGTAACCATTTACAATTAAATCGTGAATGAATGTTTTATATGATGAAACGTCTGGGCCGCCTGCAAAAAGAAAATCTGGAATTTTACCTATTAAATTTTCTTTATCATCACCTATTAAATTACAAAGAGATGTATTAACACTTGATATTTTTCCAACAGCATCAAGAACAAGCATAGCATCACTTGAAAATTCGAAAAGTGTTGTTGAAAAAGATTCGAGTTCTTTTGTGTGGACTGGAAGTTTATAAGTTTTTATATCCTCTTTTATAGGTGCCATTTTTCCCTCTTGTTTTTTTGTTCCCTTGCATCTATTATATAAAGGAAAATATACAGGGTCAATTAAAATATGAAAAGTTTATATATAAATACAACAGAAAAACTATTATCAATTGCTTTTAAAAATGGAAGTGAGTTTGATAAATTTATAAGTAGTGGCGAAAAAACTCAAAATGAAGAAATATTTAATGTTTTGGAAAATATCCTTAATGGTAATAAAATTTCAGATTTGGATTTTATTGTAATACTTACCGGTCCTGGTTCTTTTACTGGAATAAGGCTTGGGATTTCAATTGTAAAAGGTTTTATGATGAGTACAAATATTCCTGTTATTCCAATTAATAATTTTAATGCTGTTTATTATACAATTAAAAATCAGGTTAAGGATGATTTTTTAATTACGATTGATGCAGGCGGAAATGATTTGTTTTCTGTTGAAATGAATAAAGATGGAAATAATTTATCAGAACCACAAATTATAAAAAAAGATGATTTAAAAAATGATATACAAATTTTTTCTGATGTAAAAATAAATATAGAAAAAGTTTTATATGAGATTGAAAAGAATTTTAATAAAGAAAATTTTAAACAATCTACTATTGATGCAACTTATGTAAAACCACATTATGCAAAAGTAAAAAAGGTATAAAAATATCCCCCCATGATGGAGGGAATGGAGAGAAGAGAAAATTTTAAATTATTCTTCTGTTGTTTCTATTTCTTCTTCAGTAGATGAAACAGGAGCAGAATTAGTTTCCAGCATTTTTTCATTTATAACACCGGTTTTTTCTTTAATCTTTTGAATGATTTCTTCTTTTATTTTTGGATTATCCTTTACCCATTGACGAGCATTTTGTTTTCCTTGGCAAATTGTTTTAGAATCTTATGAAACCAAACACCAAATTTATTAAA
>CAYJFW010000048.1:0-2627 GCA_964369895.1 uncultured Bacteroidales bacterium | reverse complement strand
ATTCTTGTAGAATCGTATGAAAACCAAGAACCAGATTTATCAATAATACCAGCCTTTACACCAAGTTCAATTACTTCACCTTCAAGTGATATACCTTGGTTATACATAATATCAAAATCTACAGTTTTAAAAGGTGGAGCAACTTTGTTTTTAACAATTTTAACACGTGTTTCATTTCCGATAATATTTTCTTTATCTTTAATTGCACCAACACGTCTTATATCCATACGAACAGATGAATAGAATTTTAATGCATTACCACCAGTTGTTGTTTCTGGATTTCCAAACATAACACCAATTTTCATTCTGATTTGATTAATAAATATTACAAGAGCATTTGATTTTGCAACTGATGCTGTAAGTTTTCTTAGTGCTTGGGACATAAGTCTTGCCTGTAAACCCATATGGCTATCCCCCATGTCTCCTTCTAGTTCTGCTTTTGGAACTAACGCTGCAACAGAATCAACAACTAGTACATCAACTGCTCCAGAACGAACAAGAGTATCTGCAATTTCCAAAGCTTGTTCACCAGAATCAGGTTGAGATATTACAAGATTTTCTATATCAACACCAATTTTTCTTGCATATGAAGGGTCAAGGGCGTGTTCAGCATCAACGAATGCACAAGTTCCGCCTGCTTTTTGAGCTTCTGCAACAACATGCAAAGTAAGAGTTGTTTTACCACTACTTTCTGGCCCATAAATTTCAACGATACGTCCCTTTGGAAGACCACCAATACCAAGAGCAATATCAAGCCCAAGCGAACCAGTTGAAATAGATGGTATTTCAATTCCTTCTTGTTCACCAAGTTTCATAATTGATCCTTTTCCAAATGATTTTTCAATTTGAGATAAAGCTGCTTCTAATGCTTTTTGTTTATTTTCTGACATATTACTTCCTTTCTTTTGTTCTTATTATGTTCTAACATAGATTCTTTTTTATTGCAAGCATTTTTTCCTATTTTTTATTAATATGAACGAATAAGCATTGCAAGTTTGCCTTGAACCCTTACTCTGTCTGGTGAAAAAATACGTGTTTCATAATTTGGATTTGCAGGTTTAAGTGCAATTGAACCATCTTTTTTATAAAGGTATTTAAGTGTAACTTCCTCAGAATCGATAAGAGCAACAACGATTGTTCCATTTGGAGCATCTGGTGTTTCTTGGATAATAACCCTATCCCCATCATTAATACCTGCATTTATCATAGAATCACCTTCAACTTTTAATGCATAAAATTTTCCACTTCCAAGCATTTCTGATGGTATATCCATAGTTTCTGTTGTATCAGCGATAGCAGCAATTGGTGTTCCTGCTGCGATTTTTCCGTAAAGTGGAATTGTTGTCATTTTAACATTATCGTTAACAGGTTTTATAGAATCACTTGTTTCACCATAATTATCAGGATATTTTGTTATTTCCAAAGCCCTTGCCTTATTTGGAATTTGCCTTATAAAGCCACGTTCTTCAAGGCTTTTTATAAGTCTATGCACGCCTGATTTAGATTTTAGGCCAATTTCATTTTTCATTTCTTCAAAAGATGGGCATACACCTTCTTTTTTAAGGTTTTCCTCTATTATCATAAATAGCTTTAGTTGTTGTTTTGTAAGCATTTTATGCCTCCGTATTTCGTTTCTAATATGTTCTAATTCTATATTTGTTCTCATTGTTTGTCAAGTATAAATATCATAGATTGTATTTTATGTGAAAAATTAGCCTGTTAAGAATGTTTTATATAATTAATTAAATTGGAAAGAGTTTTCTTTTGTTTTGAAGAAAGGCTTGATACAAGTTTAAATGCATCAATATATTTATTAAGATTTTCAAGTTCCACTTTTATAAAATCCTCATTTATTCCTGTTATAAGATAATTTGCATTTATATTAAGTATAAAAGAAATTTTGCAAATAGTTGTTGTATCTATTTTTATAAGACCATTTTCAATATCATCAAGCATTGGTATAGTAATTCCCAAGTATTTAGAAAGCATAGATTTTGAAATCTTTAATAATAATCTTCTTTTTTTTATGCGATTTCCTATTTCAATATAATAAGGGCTTATCATTTTAACCTCTCTTAATAATAATTAATGACTTTTTTAAAAATTATGTTATATTATTTATGTATTTAATATTATATACATATATTTTTATGTAAATCAAGTAAAAAATACATAATTTTATATGTTTTAATTATAAAGGTGTGTAAATGGAAGAAAGACTTAAAAAAATAAGAGAGAATTTAGGTAAAACTCAAAAGGAAATGTCTGCTCTTTTAGGGCTTGGTGAAATAACTTGGCAAAATTACGAAAGAGGTATTTCAAAACCTAAACTCGCTACTCTTGAAAAACTTACATCACAAGGGTATAGCATTTCTTGGATTACAACAGGAAATGGAGATATGTTTAACAATCAAATTTCTGAAAATTCAGCACCATCTTTTTCTCAATCAAATAATATTGATAAATCAAAAATATTTAACCTTATATTAAATGAGCTTAAAAAAATATATACTGATGAAAATTTAAAAAGCAGAGACGAAAATTTTTTACCTGGAAAAGCTTTTGATATGACAATGAATATTATTTCTGTTGCAGAAGATTCTGTTTCTGCTGTTAATATGATAAAG
>CAYJFW010000047.1:4796-5024 GCA_964369895.1 uncultured Bacteroidales bacterium | reverse complement strand
ATCAATATCAGTAGATGCGATTGAGTTATCCCAACCAGCTTCATCACCATGGTGTGATGCCATATCTTCTGAATATTCACCACCAGTTTTATCAAGCATAATCATATATGCATTAAAACCAGAAAGAACAATTTCAGTTGAATATTTATCTTGGCCTGCTGTATCTTGCCATTTTCTTGTTCTAAGTTGACCTTCTACATATACTTTTGATCCTTTTTTAACATATTT
>CAYJFW010000047.1:0-4786 GCA_964369895.1 uncultured Bacteroidales bacterium | reverse complement strand
CTGCAAGACCTGGGGAAAAAATAACAACGCGATGCCATTCAGTTCTGTCTTTTTTTTCGCCTGATTTATCTTTCCAAGTTTCACTTGTCGCAATATTAAATGTTACAATTTTGTTTCCGTCTTGTGAATATCTTACTTCTGGATCTCTTCCTAGATTTCCAACAAGAATTACTTTATTTATTGATCCTGCCATTTATTTTCTCCTTAAATTACAGCCCACACATTTTAAATGCATGGGCTTTTTTTGACTATAAAATTGATTTTCCTGCATAAACAGCATTTTCACCAAGTTCTTCCTCTATACGGATAAGTTGGTTATATTTTGCTATTCTATCACTTCTTGAAAGAGAACCTGTTTTAATTTGTCCTGCATTTGTTGCAACTGCGATATCTGCAATTGTAAAATCTTCTGTTTCACCAGATCTGTGAGATATAACAGATGTATATCCAGCACGGTGAGCCATATCGATTGCAGCCAAAGTTTCAGTTAAGCTTCCGATTTGATTTACTTTTACAAGGATTGAATTTCCAATACTTTTTTCAATACCTTGAGCAAGTCTTTTTGAATTTGTAACAAACAAATCATCACCAACAAGTTGAATTTTATCACCTAGTTTTTCAGTTAATAATTTCCAACCATTCCAATCATCTTCTGCCATACCGTCTTCGATTGAGAAAATTGGGAATTTTGAAACAAGGTTTTCATAGTATGCAACTATTTCTTCTGATGTGAAAGATTTACCTTCACCTTTCATTTCGTATTTACCATCTTTGTAAAATTCAGATGATGCAGCATCCATAGCAATCATAACATCGTCACCTGCTTTGTATCCTGCAGCTTCGATTGATTTTACTATGTATGATAAAGCTTCTTCTGCTGTTTGAAGATTTGGAGCAAAACCACCTTCATCACCAACGTTTGTGTTATGACCTGCTTTTTTAAGTTCTTTTTTAAGAGCATGGAATACTTCTGAACCCATACGAACAGCATCAGCCATTGATTTTGCGCCAACTGGAGCAATCATAAATTCTTGGATATCGATTGGATTATCAGCATGTTCACCACCGTTTATAATGTTCATCATAGGAACAGGAAGAACGTGTGCGAATGTTCCACCAATGTAACGATAAAGAGGAAGACCTGCTTCTTCTGCTGCTGCTTTTGCAACTGCAAGAGATACACCAAGTATTGCATTTGCACCAAGTTTTCCTTTGTTTTCTGTACCATCAAGAGCAATCATTGTTGCATCAATTTCATCTTGGTTTTCAGCATCCATTCCTATAAGAGCATCTGCTATAAGAGTGTTTACATTTTCAACTGCTTTTAAAACACCTTTACCTCCAAAGCGAGAATCATCACCATCACGAAGTTCAACTGCTTCGTGTGTTCCTGTTGATGCGCCACTTGGTACTGCTGCACGACCAAATGCACCACTTTCAAGAGCTACGTCTACTTCTACTGTTGGGTTTCCACGAGAATCAAGTATCTCACGTGCGTAAATATCTACTATTGCTGTCATTGTTTTTCCTTTCTTCTTTTTTTTGACATAGGCACATTATAATACCTTGATTTTTTAATTGCAAGAGTCTTATTTAATAAAATAATAAAAAAAAATCCCTCTATAACCGAGGGATTTAAAAATTATCTTTAATGCTTAATAAGTATAACCTGTTGGAGGTGTTCCTACACCTTGTGATTGAGAAGGATAATAAGCATTTGATGCTGAACCTAGACCAAGTGAACCTTGTGTTGCTTTGTTTACTGGTTGTTGAACATATTGTGTTTGTGTTGCAGCTTGTCTTGCGTTACTCATTGTTTGTGTTTGAGTAGCTTGTTGGGTAACAGCTCTTTGTTGTGTTGATGTTTTAGCAGTTGCTTGGTTTTGAGATGTTGTTTGTGAAAAACTTTTTGCTACTAACTCTTTTGTTTCTGGTGTAAGAGAAACTGTGAATGAAACAACTGTACCTTGAAAACTTGATGGTTCAAGTTGTATCATAGCAACTCTTGATTTACGAGAATATGTTAGAACTGAAACTGAACCTCTTACTGATGTTACTTCTTTCCAACCAAATTTTGGCATTTCTTCCATATAGAAATCAAATACACTTCCTACTGCATATGGTGCAGTAAATACAATTCTTCCAAGCCATTTATCATCACGACCAAAGATATATGTTCTATCAAGATTCATTGCTGCATCTACTGGAACTGGAACATCTGAAAATTGTGAAAATGTAAATGCTGAATCATTTTCGCCTGTTGGTAAAGCTTGTTGTGCGATATTACATGCTGACAATGAAAAAACAAGTGCAATACCTACTAATTTTTTGAATTTATTCATTTTATTCTCCTTATTAATTTTATATTCTTTTGAATACTTTCTATATTATATCAGATTTTTTTATATATGCCAAGCGTTTTTTATTATTTTTTTCTTAAATTTTTAAAAAAATCTTTTAAAAGTCTTTCGCTTTCATTTTTTAATATTCCAACATTAATATTTGGCTTATATAAATTATTCATATTACTGAATATTTTTATATTATTTAATACTGCACCACCTTTTTTATCAACTGCTCCTATGTATATATTTTTTATCTTTGCAAGAGATATAGCCATAGCACACATTGGACATGGTTCCAATGTTATAAAAATAGAACAATCCATAAGATATTTTTGTTTTGTTTTTTTACAAGCTTTTGATATTGCAAGCATTTCAGCATGAAGTGTTGCATTTTGTTTTTTTTCAACCCTGTTATATGCTTTTGCAAGAATTTTACCATCTGATGATATTATAACGGCTCCTATTGGAACTTCGTTTTTTTTATATGCTTTTTTTGCCTCATCTAAGGCAATATTCATATATTTATCTAAATTTTTGCTAATTATATCTTTATTTTCCAATTTTTTATCCTTATATTATATATTTGTATTATATATAAATAAATTTATTTTAAAAGGTTTTTATTATATTCTTGACCTTAGCATATTATATATAATAAAGTAGCTGTGGAATAAAAGTTTAAGGAAAGGTAAAATTATGTTTGGATATGTATCAAGAAAAATTTTTGGAACAGAAAATGAAAGAGTTTTAAAAAAATATCGCTTAATTGTTAAAGAAATAAATCAAAAAGAAGAAGAATTGCAGTTGCTTTCTGATGAAGAGTTAAAATCAAGAACAACTTGGCTTAAAGGCCTTATCGAAGAAGGAAAAACATTAGATGATATTTTAATTGATGCTTTTGCAACAGTAAGAGAAGCTTCAAAACGTGTTTTAGGACAACGTCATTATGATGTTCAATTAATTGGTGGTATGATACTTAATGATGGACAAATAACAGAAATGAAAACAGGTGAAGGTAAGACTTTGGTTGCAACACTTCCTGTTTATCTTAATGCTTTAACAGGAAAAGGTGTTCATGTTGTTACTGTTAATGATTATTTGGCAAAACGTGATGCTGATTGGATGGGAAATCTTTATAGATTTTTAGGCTTAAGTGTTGGTTGTATTTTAAACGAATATGAAGATGACGAAAGGCGTGATGCGTATGCGTGTGATATAACATATGGAACCAATCATGAATTTGGTTTTGACTATCTTCGTGACAATATGAAATTTAGAATTGAAACTTTGGTTCAAAGACCTTTTAATTATGCAATAGTTGACGAAGTTGATAGTATTTTAATTGATGAAGCAAGAACTCCTCTTATTATATCAGGACCAAGTGACGGCACAAGTGAAGCATATAAACAAGTAAATGGCGTTATTCCATTTTTAGAAGATAAACATTATAAAGTTGATGAAAAAGATAGAAATGCAACTTTGACTGAAACAGGTATGGAATTTATTGAAGGTGTTTTATTTGAAAAAGGTATTACAAAAATTAAAAACCTTTATGATATTTCAAATGCAACAATTGTTCATCATTTGGATAAAGCTTTGACTGCACATAAACTTTATAAACGTGATGTTGATTATTTAGTAAAAGATAATCAAGTTTATATTATTGATGAATTTACAGGTCGTATTATGGAAGGACGTAGATATTCAGACGGGCTTCACCAAGCATTAGAAGCAAAAGAAGGTGTAAATGTTCAAAATGAATCTCAGACACTTGCAAGTATCACATATCAAAATTATTTCCGTCTTTATCCTAAACTTTCTGGTATGACTGGAACTGCCCTTACAGAAGCAGAAGAATTTGAAGAAATTTATAAATTAAAATCTTTGGAAGTTCCAACAAACCTTCCTATACAAAGAATTGATTATAACGATGAAATTTATTTAACAGAAGATGAAAAATTTGAGGCTATATTAGAATTAATAAAAGAGTGTCATTCAAAAAAACAACCAGTTTTGGTTGGAACTGTATCAATTGAAAAATCAGAAAAACTTAATAATTACTTATTATCCGCTGGTATCAAAGCAAGCGTTTTAAATGCAAAATATCATGAAAATGAAGCATATATTATTGCAGAAGCGGGTGTTCCAGGAGCAATAACTATCGCAACTAATATGGCAGGGCGAGGAACTGATATACAGCTTGGTGGTAATTTAGAAATGCGTATTAAAAATGAAACTGCAGGTATTGAAGATGCAGATCTTTTAAAATCAAAAATTGATGATATAAAAGAAGATATACAAAATAAAAAAGAAACTGCCCTTGCTTCTGGTGGACTTTATGTTATTGGTACAGAAAGACATGAATCAAGACGTATTGACAATCAACTTAGAGGTAGAACAGGACGTCAAGGAGATCCTGGCGCTTCAAAATTCTTTTTATC
>CAYJFW010000046.1:4721-5104 GCA_964369895.1 uncultured Bacteroidales bacterium | reverse complement strand
AAGTCTTGGAAAACTTTTTTCTTTTGGAGGTTTAGTTTTTTCAACATCAATTGACACTGAAAAAAATGCATCTGTTTCTTTGACTTATAATATTGGCGTTGGTAAAAGCCCTTATGATGACAGTATGTTTGTGCATCCTGAACCTGATATGACTGAACAAGGTGCAATATATACAAAAGTAAAAGACGATTTGGGAAATCCAATTCATAATGCAAAAGTTATTGTGTCAGGAAGGCAAAATCCTGTTACAACTGATGAAAATGGTGAGGCAATTATTTCAGATATTATGCCTTATCAAAAAACACAAATGATTGTTGATCCAGACAGTGTGAATAATATATCTTTGTCGCTTGAAAACAATCAAAAAAAATTAGTTCTTAGAC
>CAYJFW010000046.1:0-4711 GCA_964369895.1 uncultured Bacteroidales bacterium | reverse complement strand
GTAAAAAATGTTGATATAACTTTTATTCACAAAGGTGCATTTGAAGGAAGTATTAAAACTAAGAATAATCCTTCAAATTATAAAATACTTCTTGAAGATATGGATGGGAATATTCTTCAAGATAAATATCCGTATGATAATGGAACATTTTTGTTTGATAATGTAAAATATGGTGAATATAAACTTATTATAACAGATGAAGATTTAGTAAAATTAAAATCAGAAACAATTAAAATTGATAAAAATTTTACAAGATTTGAAAGTCCTATTACTATAAATTGATATCAAAATATTCCTTGAAAAAAAGATTTTTTTTCGTATAATTAAAAAAAATAATAAAAGGATAAAAAAATGAGTAATATTATTACAATGATACCAGTTAGAATGGCTGCAACAAGGCTTCCTAATAAACCTCTTCTTGATATAAACGGGAAAACTCTTATCCAGAGAGTGTATGAAAATGTTAAAAATTCAATCCCTGGTGATGTTGTTATTGCAAAATCAATTTTAACAGATCCTTCTCTTCCAAGTGGAACAGACAGAATTGCTGCTGCACTTAAAGAAATTGATCCAGACGGTTCAAAATATGACATAGTTGTTAATTTTCAAGGTGATAATATTAATATTGATCCAAAGGTGAATTTGCCACTTATTGAAATGGTAAAAAATAATGAATGTGATATGGCAACATGTGGTATGGTTTTTAAAAATGAAAAAGATATAAGTGATCCGAATATGGTTAAAATTGTTATGGGTATTAAAGATGCTGAAAACCAAGGGAGATGTATTTATTTTACTCGTGCTGCTGCTCCATATATAAGAGATATTGAAAAAGCAAAAAATAAAAATTATTATTACCATATTGGAATTTATGTTTTCAAAGCTTCTGCTCTTCGTCGTATGGTATCACTTCCTGTTGGAGTTTTAGAAGACAGGGAAGCATTGGAACAACTTCGCATGATAGAAGATGGTATGACAATTAAAGCAAAAATTATTGAAAATATGAAGCTTATAGAAGAAGCGCCTGCTGATATAAATACTATAGAAGAATACGAAGAATCTTTAAAATGGATTAAATAAAATAAATAAAAATAAATCCCCCTAATATGGGGGATGTTTTTTTAGCTCCATATAATTTTCATATGGGGTATTTTTTCATCATCTGATTTTGTAAGGTTTGATTTATCAATATCAGCATTCTTCTTATCCATTATTTTTGACAATGTATCAAGAGATTTTTGATGAGCATTTAAATCATCTTCACTTAAAGAAAAAATTCTTGGTTCACGGTATTCTTTTTTCATAATTTTAAGATTTGCCTCAGATGTTATTTCAATTTCTGCATCTGATTTTTTGAAAAAATCAACTTCTTTCCCACCAAGAAGTTCAATATAAACTTCTGCTAGAATTCGTGCATCAAGAAGAGCGCCGTGCAAATCACGATGAGAGTTATCAATACCATAACGAATACAAAGAGCATCAAGGCTGTGCCTTGCAAGATGAGGGTTTTTCTTTCTTGAAATTGCAAGAGTATCAACCATTTTATCAAATGAAATTTGCTCTTTTCCTGAACGTCTTAATTCTGCATTAATAAATCCCATATCAAATGTTGCATTGTGCGCAACCAAATTTGCATCACCAATGAATTCCAAAAATTCATCAACAATTTCATCAAACACAGGTTTATCTGATAAAAAATTTCTTGTAAGTCCGTGTACCCTTATTGAACTTTCTGGGATGTCTCTTTCTGGATTTATATATGTATGATAAATTTTACCTGTTGGTGTATGATTTATCATTTCCACACAACCAATTTCGATAATCCTATCATCGCCGGAATGATTAAAACCGGTGGTTTCTGTGTCAAATACTATTTCTCTTAAATTTTCTGCCATAAGGAAGATATTAACAATAGTTTTAATTTTTTGCAAGGAAGTTTTTTTATTTAAATTCTTGCGATTTGTCTTAAACTAACTTATAATTAAAATATCTATAAACAAAAGGGAGATATGTCATGATAGAAAAAACACTCGTTATTTTAAAACCAGATGCTGTTCAAAGAAAACTTTGTGGAAAAATTATTTCAATATTTGAAGAAGCAGGCCTTGATATAGTTGATGCTAAACTTATAACTGCTGAAAAAGCTTTGGTAGAAAGACATTACCCAAATAACAATAAGTGGTTTACTGCTGTTGGAAATAAATCAATTGATAATTATAAAGAACAAGGTTTGGATATTATCAAAACTATGGGAACTGATGATGCTTTAACAATTGGAAAAACAATTAAAGGATGGTTGGTTGATTATATGACTGCTGGTCCAATAATGGTTATGGTATTACAAGGTAATAATGCAATTAAAAATGTAAGAAAAATATGTGGAAATACAATTCCTGCAAATGCAGATCCATCAACAATAAGAGGAAGATTTTCAATTGATTCATCTGATACTGCAAATGCAGAAAAAAGACCTGTTAATAATCTTGTACACGCAAGTGGCGAACTTGATGAAGCAAAATATGAAATTTCACTTTGGTTCGGGGGTGATGAATAATGGAATTTAAAGATATTAATACTTTATCTTTTGAAGAAGCATTAGAAGAGTTTGATACAATCATAAAAAAAATGGAAGATGGTAGTATAAAGCTTGAAGATTCAATTTCATATTATGAAAGAGGAACTCTTCTTAAAAACTTCTGTGAGAAAGTTTTAAAAGATGCAAAATTAAAAATTGAAAAAATTCAAATCCAACCAATAGGTAATGAGATAAATATAAAAACTGAAGAAATAAATTTTTAATAAAAATATATAATTTATATAAGTCTTAGAAAAAAATCTAAGGCTTATTTTTATTTTATAATGGATAAAAAAACGATATCCCCCGGTGGTGTGGTGGTGGGGGATATCAGAATTTATAATATATTATTTTTAATAAATAGTAAAGATAAAATTTAAGAATTTTTCTTTCTTATCCAATCTGGGACAGGAGGTGCAGATGGGATTTTGGATTTTGCAAGAAGTTTGGGATCCTTGTAATATCTTGGGCTTTCTGCCTCGATCGGAAATCTTGGGAAATTTTGAAGCATAACAATTTGTTTTTTATCACCAAGAGCCATAAGAGATGATGATGATATAACATTTTTATCACCAACTGTGAAATCTTCTTTAACATTAAATGCACTGTAAACTGTGCCATCTTTTGCTGTTGATTTTGCGATACCTTGTTTTCCCATAATATCTGAAAAACGTTTTGCTGTTTTTTCATTATTTTGTGTTAAAAGTATTTTTGCAGCAGTTGTTGACATCAATGTTTCAACGTGTTCTGCACCATAATCAGCAGAAATTTGTCCCAAATATTGTGCAATCAATAGGTATGAAACCTTTTGACCACGACCAACAGCTGGGCCATCAATAACAGCATTTAATTTTGGCATTTGCGGGAATTCGTCCAGCACAAATAAAACAGGGCACGGTCCAACCTTATCGCCTTTTTTATTTATAACTGTCCCTGGAGGATTTGAAATTAAAAAGTTTGACATTAGTTCAACAAATACACCAGTTATAACATTAAGTGCACGTGCATCAGTTTGGTTAACAGATAAATAAACAGTTACTGGTTTAATTTTTCCATCCCTTGGATCAAGCATACCACGCAAATCTTTGAATGAAAAATCGCTGTGTTTTGTTCTTTGTCTTACTGCTTCGTTTTTAAATATACCAATACCAGTCAGACCAGTTGAAAGAATAGATCCTCTTTCTTTATCAGGAGTATTTGCAAGTTGTGTCATTTCTAAAACAGCACGATGTGAATAACCATAACGACGAGCTTCAACAACTGCATTTTCAAGCATTTCTTTCATACTGTCGGCAAGAGCTGCCATTTGATCACCTTGCTCTTTTCTTTTTCTGATTTCTTCTGATATGTTTACTTGAGCTTCGCTTATCCAATCAAGAAGCATTGGGATACTTGCCTCGTTTCCTAACCATTCTTTTGGAATATCAACCCATGTTCCAACAGGCACATAATTTTCTTTGTTAATTTTTCCTTCACGGAGAAGAGTTAACGCACCCATAGCATAACTATCATTCATTGCAAGATACATATTTTCAAGATTAAGCGCATCTTGAGAATTAAAAGTTCCATCAACCAAGCGAGAATAAAAATAATCACTTGCGTTTGCTCGTTCTGTTTTTGATACTATATAATGAATAAAACCAGACAAAGCATTTCTACCTGTTTTGGACCAATGAGGATCGGCAGAAGAGCCTGCTGGGTCTTGAACTAAAACGTTTACCATACTGTCAATATACATATCCCTGTCTGGGCCTGGCTTTGGAATTGTACCAGGAGAAAGTGGGTTCCAGCTTGGATAAAAAATTCCTTCTTCTGGATCATCTTCTTTACCCCAATTCATTATGAAAACTGGCCCTATACCTGCTCTGTAACCGCTTGTTATATAACAAAGTTCAGGTTTAGGATCGTTTACAATCATACTTACGGTATCGCATTCAAATATTGTTGGTATAACAATTGCAGCAGTTTTACCGGTTCCAGGAGGAGCACAAGCAAGAACAGAAAGTGTTTCATTTAATTTTAAAAATTTCTTTTTGAAACGGCCAAGAACAATTATAAATCCATCCAATACATTCATTTGTTTTATTTTTTCTATATTTGCTTTCCTTGAAAAAGCAGTAGGAGTATAAGTTACAT
>CAYJFW010000045.1:4666-5137 GCA_964369895.1 uncultured Bacteroidales bacterium | reverse complement strand
AGGTGGAAATTTAACAAAAGTGATTGATCTTGTAACATCACTTGGTGGTGTTTAATACAGTTATGATAACAGAACAAAAAGAATAACTTTGAAAAAACATGCAAAATGGAATTTACATGTTCCACTTTCAAAAGATGTTATCTTAGGTCTTGAAGATGCTCTTCGCGGTGCAAACATTGACGATATAATAATTGATTGGCAAGATAGAGTTATAATATTTCAAGGTAATATTGTAACAGAAGAAACAGTAAGAAATATTGTAAATAAATTTGCAATTGAAAATTATTTGATTGCATATGACATTGAAGTTTTAAGAGTCTATCCAAAAAATCCAGAAGAAGAAGTTAAGTGGATGAATATTTTGGATGCGTTTAATCCTGGATCTGTAAAACTTTCACAAAAAGGAATTATAGGAAGAGCATTAGTTGTATCATCCAATTTTAATCGTGATTCTCTTAATGAATTTTTAAA
>CAYJFW010000045.1:0-4656 GCA_964369895.1 uncultured Bacteroidales bacterium | reverse complement strand
AAGCGGAACATTTATTATCCCAGACAGATGGCAAGGAAGATTTGATATTGGTCGTTGTGGACGTGAAACAAGATTGGAAACAGATTTAAATATTTTAAATCAAACAAAATTTATATCAGACGATAAATATGTTGGAAAACTTGATAATACATTAGTATTAAGAACGTCAAAAGGAGATATCGCAAAATACACAGTTCCAAGCCGTCTTGGCGATAATATTTTGGTAATTGGTATACCAACACAATATTTTGTTGAAAGCGAAGAAACTCCAATTCCACCTAATGCAGAACTAGTTGTTCTTTTCAGTCCAAGAATAATCAAAATAATTAGACCTGCTGGTAAATAGGATTTTTTATGTTTAAATATTTTGAATTTCTTATTGCTTGGCGTTATCTTAAATCCAAAAGAAAAGATGGATTTATATCTATTATAACTTGGTTGTCTTTAATTGGTATATCTCTTGGTGTTGCAACACTTATAATTGTTATGTCTGTTATGAATGGTTTTCGTGAAGAAATGTTATCGAAAATTCTAGGTATGAACGGTCATATTGTTTTAATATCAAATTTTAAATCAGATGGTATTGAAAATCATAAACAAATAATAAAAGATTTAAATAAAATACCAACCATTGCAAATGAAAAAATAAATGCAATCCCATTAATAGAAGCCCAAGTAATGGTATCAGGTTTCAATACATCAACAGGCGCAATGTTAAGAGGGATTTATTTCAAAGATATTGAAAAACTTGATCCTCTTAAAAAAGGTTTAAAAAATAGCAAAGATTTAAAAGAAGGAGAAGTTTTAATAGGCACAACCCTAGCAAATAAACTTGGTCTTTTTGAAGGTGATAATATAACAATTACAACAGCCAAAGGAAATGTGACAGCATTTGGAACAATTCCAAGGGTTAAATCATATAAAATTGGTGGCCTTTTTAAAACAGGTATGTCAACTTATGACACAGGATTTATTTATATGCCAATTGATTATGCAGGTGATTTTTTGGATATGGATGGTCGCGTTGATTATATTGAACTTTTTATTAATAATCCATATGACGCAGAAAAAATTTCAAAATCTATTTCAAATATGCTTGCTCCTCAGCTAAGAACAATAACTTGGCAACAACAAAATTCTTCATTTGTATCTGCACTTAATGTTGAAAGAAATGTTATGTTTTTAATATTAACACTTATTATACTTGTTGCATCATTTAATATAATTTCAAGTTTAGTTATGCTTGTTAAAGATAAATCGCATGACATTGCAATCCTAAGAACAATTGGCGCAACAAAATTAAATACAATGAAAATATTTTTTATATCAGGAAGCCTTATAGGAGTAAGCGGAACAATATTTGGTTTAATACTTGGTTTACTTGTAAGTAAGAATATAGAAATGGTTAGACAGTTTTTTCAAAATTTAACTGGAACTAAATTATTTCCAGATGATATTTACTTTTTATCACAACTCCCATCAAAAATTGATTATGAAGAAGTTTTATGGGTAACATTAATGTCAATTTTAATATCATTCTTGGCAACTCTTTATCCTTCAAGAAAAGCTGCTAAAATGCAACCAATTGATGTATTAAGGTATGAATAATGGAAAATAATATTGTTATATCTTTAAATAATTTAAACAAAACTTTTGTTCAAGGTGGTGTTAAACTTTCCATTTTAAAAGGTGCAAACCTTGATATTAAAAAAGGAGAGGTAGTTGGACTTATTGGTCCGAGCGGAAGCGGTAAATCAACCCTTCTTTATATACTGGGCCTTCTTGATAAAGCAGATAGCGGTACTATAAAAATTGATGGTGTTGACACATCAAAATTAAATGATAAATCCAAAACACATCTACGTCTTAAAAAAATGGGATTCGTTTATCAACAACATAATTTATTTGCTGATTTCACAGCACTTGAAAATGTTGTTATTCCAATGCTTATAAATGGTATTGATTTAAAAGATGCAAAAAATATTGCAACAAAAAAATTGGACAGCATGGGTTTAATAAAAAGAATACAACATAAACCAAGCGAACTTTCAGGTGGTGAACAACAACGTGTTGCAATTGCGCGTAGCCTTGCAAATGCTCCTCAAATTTTGCTTGCTGATGAACCAACAGGAAATCTTGATCCATATAATTCAGAATTTGTTTTTGAAACTCTTTTAAACCAAGTAAAAACTGAAAATATGACAACATTGATTGCAACGCATAATCCCTCTCTTGCTTCAAAAATGGACAGACTTATTGCGCTTATTGATGGAAAACTTATTGATATAAGAGATATTAAAAATCAAGAATTTTTAAATTCAAATCCAATTGGTAAAAAGATACTTGCCTCTTTTAAATAGATTTTTCTTGCAATTTAACGCTTCCTGTAATATAAAATATACATCTTGGGAATGTGGCGGAATTGGTAGACGCGGCGGACTCAAAATCCGCTGGTTTTATGACCTTGAGAGTTCGATTCTCTCCATTCCTACCAAAATTATTTTATTTTTTTCCTAAAAATAAAAAAAAATAAAAATTATTGCAAATTTAAAAGCATAAGAAAAACCTCGGAGTCGCGAGGTTTCTTTTTTTTATAAATTTTTTATATTTGAGTCTCAGTCTTGTTTTAAAGATTAAAAAGTGATAAACTCCGATTCTCAATTAAATAAGGGGTATGCTATGAATATTTGTAAAACTAATAACGATGTTTCTGTTATTAATAATAGTTCAACTAATTTAACAGGAGAAAATTCCTCTTCTGATATACAAAATTCTATTGAATATTCTTTGCTTTCAACTAATGAAAAAGCAAACAGAATAATATTAGAAGTTAAACAAGGGTTATACGATTATCAAATTTAATTAAAAAAGGAGGATATATGAGTTTATCTGAAATGAATGAACTTTTAATAATAATTTTAGAAGCAGATGGCGAAAGACAATTAAAAGCTTTACTTATAATTGTTAGTTTTTTTATAAAAAGTTATGAAGAAACATATAAAAAACAATCAAGTTTATATAATAAAGAAACAATAAATAATTTAAGTATGTCATTAGGTATGTACCAAATATTTACTAAATTTAAAAAACCATTAGAAAATTTAATAGATTTAAGAGATAAAAAAGATTTATCTAGTTTAGATATAAAAATAAAAGACGCTCTGTATGATATGGTTATAGATTATCTTGAAAAAATAGATAAAGAATTTGATAGAGTAAATAAGTTATACAACTCCTCTCATGCTCTTTTAACGTCAAATCATAGATAAATTACCCCTCTTCGGAGGGTTGTTTTTTTATAATAGAAATAAAAATACCTCCCAAAGGAGGTCGGTAAGTGGGGTGATACCAAGATCAGGAGCTAGGTAGATATATGAGGGCAGAGTTACTTCTGAAAGCATAAGCCATCTTCTTAGGTAACGATAGATAATATATTATTTTCATAAATAAAAATACCTCCCGAAGGAGGTTGATAAGTGGTGGGAAGACCAGGATTCGAACCTAGGTAGACATATGTCGACAGAGTTACAGTCTGTTGCTTTTGACCGCTCAGCCATCTTCCCAATAACGATAAATAATATATTATTTTAATAAAAAGTCAAGTAAGTTATTTATATTCTTAATTTGTTCTTTTAAAATTGACATTATTTCCAAGAAATATTATCCTATTGTAAGGAGAAATAATAATGAAAAACAAAACTATTTTTGAATGTCAAGATTGTGGTGCAAAATATTCCCGCTGGATGGGGAAGTGTGAAGCATGTAATGCTTGGAATACAATTATTGAAACAAGAGACAGTGAAATAAATGTTCCAACAGGAATAACAGGTGGTAAAGGTGGGCTTAAACTTGCATTTGAAACATTGGATGGCAATGTCCAAGATTTCCCAAGAACAAGCTGTGATATAAAAGAATTGGACCGTGTTTTAGGCGGAGGTTTAGTTGCAGGTGGGGTAATACTTGTCGGTGGTGATCCTGGAATTGGGAAATCCACAATACTTCTTCAAACAGTTGCAAATATTGCAAACTCTGGTGGTAAAGCATATTATTTAACAGGTGAAGAATCTGTAAATCAAATAAGGATGCGTGCACAAAGATTAGGGCTCGAAAAATCACCAATAAACTTGGCTGCCAATTCAAATATAAGAGATATAGTAGCAACCTTAAAAGAAGAGGAAGATGTAAAAGTTGTCGTAATAGATTCTATCCAAACAATGTTTTTAGATAGTGTTGATTCAGCACCAGGCACAATTACACAAGTAAGAAATTGTACCAATGAACTTATTCGCCTTGCAAAACTTAAAAACATAGCAATATTTTTAATAGGCCATGTTACCAAAGAAGGTGCAATTGCAGGTCCGCGCGTATTGGAACATATGGTTGATACTGTTTTGTATTTCGAAGGTGACAGAGGTCATCATTTCAGGATTCTTCGTTCTGTTAAAAACAGATATGGACCAACAGATGAAATTGGTGTTTTTGAAATGACAGATATGGGGCTTACCCAAGTTGAAAATCCATCAGCCCTATTTTTAGCCGAAAGAAGAGGAAATATTTCCGGAAGCTCTGTTTTTGCAGGCATAGAAGGAACAAGACCAATTTTACTTGAAATCCAAGCTTTGGTTTCCACATCAAATTATGGAAATGCAAAACGTT
>CAYJFW010000044.1:0-5234 GCA_964369895.1 uncultured Bacteroidales bacterium | reverse complement strand
TCAGAAGAATAAAAAGAAAGTTTTGAAATATCAAAACGCCCTTCTTTTAAATCGACTGGACAAAGCATCATCTGAGATGCAAATTTTTTAGGCCCAACAGATTTCTTAAGCTTTTCTATTTTATCTATTGGAAAACGCTCGCTCCAATTTGATTTGCCATTTTCAACAACAGGTATTTTAAGAACGTCATAACCAGCCAAAAAACTATCTTCAAAATTTTCCATTTTTATTCTACAATTAAACGTTCCGGAATATTAAATGTTGAAGCCAACCACAAAGCAACAGCTTTTCTATCAACAATAGCAAGAGCATCTGGCCCAAGAGACGAAATTGCATTTATATAACCAAGTATATTTTCTGCATCTCTTGCAGCTTGATTTTGTGCCAAAGGTGATTGATATTTCAAATCAACTTCACGACCATTAACAACAACATCTTTTATCTCGCCACGTCTTTTAAGAATTGAAACAGCCTTTATTATAACAGGTGTTAAAAATTCAGATTGTAATCTTCCATAAGTCGCCCCTAAAATTTTGCTCATCTGAGAAGATCTTTCCATAACTTCTGTTGCAGTCATTTTTGATGTAGTAAACAAACTCATTTGATCAATCAAAAGATTTCTGTTTATATTAAGCCTTAAATCAGAAAGAACAAGTTGAGACACATCAAAATCAGCGCCAGTTTTAAGAGCAGTCAAACCACTTGAACCAACAGCTTTTGGAATAATAGTCCCAGGTGTCAAATTAATATTTGACATATTAAGAACTCCATCATCATCTGCTTGCCAAACACCACTTACTGCAATTGTTGCATTTTTAAGAACTAATTCAACAACTTTATTTGCTGTTTTAATATCAGGCAAAGCCTTCATAACAGGAGATCTTCCATAAACCTCAGAAGGTATTTTAAGCCATCTAAAACAAATAAAAGGTGAATTTGCAAAAACACCTGTTTTAAGAAGTATTTTTTTCTCGCCACTTCCTAAAACATTATTTTCATCATTTATAAATGCAACATAATTATAACCATGTTGACCTGTTGGTAAAATTCTTGGAAGCACTGCTTCTATAACAGAAATTTTTTCATCAGGATTTTTAACTATGAAATCTTTTTGTTTTTTATCCAATTCTGCATCTGGAAATTTTAAAACAATATTTGACAAAGTTATAACAGAAGATCTAAATACTGTATCAAGTTTTCCATTAACACCTTCTTCTAATGCAATTTCATTCATAGGAATTGCAGTAAATTGAAATGCAGACGCTTCACCTATTTGTGTTTCTTCAAACAACATAACTGCTGTTCCAACAGTTATCAAATCCAAATAACATTGATGAGCTTCAACATAAAAATTTGACCTATCAAAATGTGATTGCAATATTTTTTGAATTCTATCAAGCTCATTAAACTTTTCTTCTTTACCAACTTCATCATTTTGAATATCAACTCCAAAAGAAAGACCAAACCATTTTGACCAAGGAGGCGTAAGCTGTGAAAGCAAACTACCAGCAAGTTGTTCAACACCTGCTTCTGCCGTTGAATCAAAAATATCAGTATTTTTCTTTGAACCTTTAATTGTATTAAAAAACAATCCATTTTTCTGAGGAAGAGCATACTCATAACATTCATTCCAATGATCTTCCCATTGTGATCTTTTTTCCAAAGCCTTCAAATATTTTTTATATATATTTGAAAGTTCTATATCGTCAACAATATATTTATTTTCAATCATATTAACCTCTTTTTTAAATTATTATATATAATAAAAAAACCCTTAAGATAAATACTAAGGGTTCATTTATTATAAAAATAGTTATTTATTTTTTTCTAAACATAGTCGGAAGCTCTAAGGTTACTTCCATAAGATCTGTTTGTTGTGTATCAGATTTTTGATCATCTAAACTACCTGCTAAAAACACGACATTTCCTTCCTCTTTTTTATTAACATTATTAACAGCAGAAATGTTAATATCATCATTCAAAGACATTTTATCATTATGCAAATCATCAACATCAGAAAAAAATGTATCATCTTTTTCACTATCTAATAAATCTAAAAACGAAGAAAGAGAATTTTTCTTTTTACCATTCCCGTTTGGATCATCATCACCATCTGTTCCTTCATCCAAATTATTTTCATTTAAAGATTTTGAAATTTTTTCTGCCTCATTATTTATAAAATCATCAATACTAGAAGAAGTTACATTTAAAAAATCATCAAAATTATTTTCTTCTTTTTTATCTTCTGTCTCTATAAAATCAGAAAGAGTTGTTTCAATTTTTTCATCCAATCCAAATGTTTCAATATCAAGCTTTTCAATTCCAACACTTGGTTCTTTATCAAATATATCATTATCAAAAGAAAGTGGTTTCACATCAACTCTATCTTCAATCTTTTGATTATCAATAATATCAGTTGCATTCATTAAATTTATTTTATCAAAATAAGAAGTATTTGTATCCTGATTTTTAAGAAGACCTGTTACAATAATTGAAACTTTTAAACTTTCTCCCATTGATTTATCATAACATGTTCCCAAAAACAAATCTACTTCATCACTATCAATACCAATTCTAAGTGTATTCATAACTTCATTAAATTCATCCAATGATAAATTATCAGGATTTGCCGTAATATTAACCAAAACAGACCTTGCGCCTTTTATATCATTACCACGAAGCATAGGATTAAGAAGAACACCTTCAACAGCTTTTATTGATCTTGCTTCACCTTCTTTTACCGCAGTTCCAATAATTGTTCTGCCGCTTGATTGTAAAACAGCACAAATATCTGCAAAATCAAGATTAATTATTCCAGGAATATTTATTAAATCAGTAATACTTCTAATTGCTTCATAAAGCATATTATCAGAATATTTAAATGCATTAGAAGAAATTTGATTATCAACAACATTATAAAGATTTTGATTAGGAAGCACAATATATGAATCCACACAACCAATCAAATTTTCAATTGCATCATTTGCAATATCAGCCTTTTTCTTACCTTCAAAATCAAAAGGAGTTGTAACAATAGCAACAGTTAAAATACCTTTTTCTTTTGCAAGGGCTGCAATAACAGGAAGCGCACCACTACCAGTACCTCCACCCATACCTGCTGTTAAAAATAAAATATTTGAATTTTTAATAACATTACTTATTTCATCTGCCGATTCTTCAGCTGCTTTTCTACCAACCTCAGGTTTTGAACCCGCTCCAAACCCTCTTGTAGTTTGTTTACCAAGTTGTAATTTTTTACTAGCCTTTGACTGAGACAAAGACTGACCATCAGTATTGGCAACAATAAAATCAACGCCATCAATACCGTTTGCAATCATACTGTTAACAGCATTACAACCAGCCCCACCAACACCCATAACCATTATTTTAGGTATAAAATTATGAATATCCTCATCAAATCTATTGGAAAAACCTCCATCAATCATTTGATACTCCTCCTATTTTTTCTTCTCCAGCCATTATATCATAAAAAAAGATAAATGTTAAGAGAATAAAAGTTTTTTTACCTTTTTTTGTTGCGTTTTATAAAAACATAGGTTATAAATCTATCTATCTTATGGCTCGGTAGCTCAGTCGGTAGAGCAAAGGACTGAAAATCCTTGTGTCGGCGGTTCGATCCCGTCCCGCGCCACCATAAATCAAAATTCCCCCATTTGGGGGATTTTTTTTATAAATCAGATTCTTTAGATTATAAACTTCCATAAAATTTAAAAGATTTTCTTACATTTTAAGCAAAAAATCGTCTTCCACCCCATAAGATCCTAGGATACCAATTAAATAAATTCAAAATTTTTGTGATTAGAACAAGTATTTAAAAGAATTGAAAATTCTAGTGTATGAGTATTACACGAATTTTCAATTACTCGCAAAATACGAAATTATAAGTGTAAAAAGATGAATTTCACAAAAAAATCCCTTAGTTAGCAAGGAGAGAACCCAAGTGAATAAAGGGTTGTTTATACGGGGTTATTATAAAACCCTAGCCTGCCTACACGAGGATACTCGATTGGTAAAGGCTAAATATCTCTAATAAAATCCTCTAATATCACCTAACACTCCAATTTTTAATAAAAAAAATCCCCCGTTGCGAGGAGAGAAGGAGGAAAGGAGAGAAAAGGAACGCAACGAGGAAAAACTTTGAAACTAAATTTTAAACTGTTATAAAATTCGTTTCACATCTTGATTCTTAAACCAGTCGACAAAAAAAGTCAAGCGATTCTTTTTCTGTCTAAAATTTAAACTATTAAAAAGACAAATTTTCATCGTAAAATCAAACGATTAGTTTTTTAAAGAATCTTTCAAAAAATTAAATTGTCTAACGATAAAAAACAGAAAAAGAACCCAAAAAACGACTCTTTTATAACAAAAAAAGAATCGATTCTCGAATCGTTTTATATCTAAGTTATTTTTAGCAATTAAAAATAGAAATAGCAAACAAAAAATCAATTTTTTTAAACAAAATTTATAAAATTCATCAAAAACAAAGTCTAAAATCTTATAAAAAACAAAATTTATAAATAAAAAACAAGTAAATTCAAAATGTTAATGTAACATTTCAAAATAAACAAATTTAAAAACTAATCCTATAATACAGATATTTCTATATCAAAAATCCCTCAAAACTCAAAGAGGAGAGGAGAGAACCGAAACTGTAAGGAACAGGTTTTTTGCGGTATTAGCAAGAAATCGTCTTTCGCCCTATAAGCTCCTCGGATACCAATTAAAAAATTCAAAAATTTTATTCAAGAATCAAGGTTTTAAAAGAGGACTAAATTCTAGTGTATACTTACTACACGAATTTAGGACTACTTGCCAAAACCGAAGCATAATTGAATAAAAGAATGAATTTCACAAAAAAATCCCTTAGTTAGCGAGGAGAGAAGGAGGAAAGGAGAGAATCCAAGTGAATAAAGGGTTGGTTTTATACGGGGTTAGTATAAAACCCTAGCCTGCCTACACGAGGATACTCGATTGGCAAACGCTAAATATCTCTAATAAAATCCTCTAATATCACCTAACACTCCAATTTTTCACAAATTTAAAAAATTTTTTGGATAGAACAAGTATTTAAAGAAGATGGAAAAGTAAGCATATATATGATATGTGCTTTTACATCTATCTGAAAAATACGAAGTTATATACAAGAAAGAATTAAATTTAAAAAAAATCCCCCGTTGCGAGGAGAGAAGGAGGAAAGGAGAGAAAAGGAACGC
>CAYJFW010000043.1:0-5280 GCA_964369895.1 uncultured Bacteroidales bacterium | reverse complement strand
AAGTAAATATTGTGATACAATTATGAATCAAAAAAGGGGAAAATCATGAAGCGAGCAATTATAAATTTTACAAGTAATTTTGATTATGAAGAGTTTAAAAATTATGCGGATTCAGAAGAAATTAGCATGTCTAAAGCAATTTTACAATTAGCGAAAAATTCTTTAGATGATTTAACTGATAAAAAACTTGGTGATTTAGCAATAAAAAGAATGGAAAATGCCTCAAATTACATTGAATCTGAAAAATTTTGGAACAAAGTGAATGATTTATAAAATTGAATATAATACTCAAGTTTATACTGATATCAAAAAAATTCCAAAAAACTTTTTACCAACACTTCGAGATGCAATAGAATCTCGTCTTTCAACGCGTCCATACGATTTTAATTCACTAAAAGGAAAAAAATATCATGGATTATTTCGATTAAGAGTTGGTGATTATCGGATTATTTATTCAATTCTTGAAGAAGAAAAGATTGTGAAAATTCATTGCATTGGGATACGATCAAACGTATATAAAATTCTAGAAAAAAAACTTTAAAAAACAATTAACAAACACTGTGAAAAACTCGTGTATAAAGGGGTGTTTTTTGATAAAAATGACCTCAAAAACTAGGTGCAAACCACAGTTTGCTTATTTTTTATACAATGGGTTTTATTGGATTGAAAGAGTGTACAGTATACTTTATAAAGTATAAATTATAAAGTGCACTGTTCGATATATTTTTTTCAATTTATCTTTTTTCAAGATAATGATTTTTGTTGGAAAAAGAGTATATATAAAAAGTGTAAAGTATACTGTATACATTGTACTGTATAATGTGCACTTTATACTTTATAAAGTACACAACCGATGCCACATATAAAATGTGAGTTCGTTTTGATAGTAAAGTGAGATGATTAGAACCAGCAATACTAATAAGTATGTTAAAAAATCCCATAATATTAATGAGAATGTTTTATGGATTTTTTATTCAACATAGATTGTATAATTATGTTTTTAAAGTTGTAACTAAAAATTCTAATAATTTCAAAATTGAAAATAATGAAAATGTTCAATATTTTACTTGAACGCGAAAAATACATAGTGTACTGTATAAAGTACACTTTATAAAGTGTAAATTATAAAGTATCATTTATATAACTCAAAAATTATCAAAGTATGTTATATTTAAATTTTCTATTTATTTTCACAAAAAAATAATCCTTTTGAACATCACGAATTTCAGAAATTATTACATTATACAGTATACTTTATAAAGTACACTGTATACTTTATACTTTACAAAGTACACTTTTATCTGTTATAAATAACAAAAAATAAGGATAAATTTTATGAGTAAACAGCTTGATTCTATTATGGCGAATATTCCATCAGCAACAGTGAAATCATCATCAAAAAACACAGAAGAAGAAAATTTTTCGATTTTCTCTAGAGAAAAATCAACAGAAAAAGATGTTCGTGTGGTTGCAAGTGTTCCAAAAGTTGTAAAGGATGAATTAAGAAAAATAGCTTTAGAAACCGATCAAACAGAGCGTACTATAATTTTAAAAGCGCTGAAAAAATCCGGTTTTACAAGTATCGATAAAAGTATGTTTTATGATCGGCGATCTTCTCGAGGAGACTCCTCTCGACGAGATTAATCAAAAAATTCGTTTAATTCAGTAACAATATTTGCGATATCACGAGCAGCAGCAGATTCAGGATTTTTTGAACAAGGAGATAGTCCACTAATCGCTGCCTCAGGATAGGCCACTCGATGAAACATTTCGTTTTTCATTAGTGGAAGATTAAGGTTTTCAACCTCTGTACGAACATGCCGAGCAATAATTGTTCCCTGCTGCGTCATCGAAAGGATCATTTTATGTTTAATTGGCCAAGAGGTTTTTTCAGGAGTTTTATTTAATTCTAAAATTAAATTATGCGTTTCGATGGCTGCCGCGACATCATCCGCAGAAGGTTTTAACGGAATAATAGCAAATTGAGAATGTAACAAGGCTTGAACCGTTGTGCGATTTCGAAAACCACCGGTATCTACAACTATAAAATGAAAATCATCCTTTAATTCATCGATTGTAAAATTAACATTTTCTTCCGGATTTGAAATCACATATAAATTTTGATCACAATTTTCCGGGTTGTGCCGATTAATAATACTGCCCTGCGGATCGGCGTCAATCACAGCGACTTTAAAACCGATATTCACCCAATGTGCAGACAAATTTCGAGTTAATGTAGACTTCCCAGTTCCACCTTTACTTGTCGCTAATGTTATAACTTTTGCAGACATTTTACCCTCTTATGAATTGTATTTAAAATACCAATTTATTCACAATTATTCAATACAAAAGTGTACAGTATACTTTATAAAGTACACTGTTTAACTCGTTTCTTTCAATTTATCTTTTCTAAAGATACGAATTTTTACTGGAAAAAGAACGCATACAAAAAGTGCAAAGTATACTGTATACATTACACTGTATAATGTACACTTTATACTTTATAAAGTATAAATTATAAAGTACACAGTAACTTAAAGTTTTTCCTCAAAAAAAAGTACTATTTTTCATACAAAAATTTCAAAAATATATATGAGAAAAAATTGACATGTAATAACTTTTTGTATATACTACATATTATCTCAGGAGGATTAAATGGATACAATTATATTTAAAAGTGGCAATTCACAAGCAGTTCGAATTCCAAAAGAATTTAGGTTAAATTGTAAAATTGCTGATATTTCGAAATGCGGAAATCGCTTAATAATCAAGGAAAAAAAAGAAATTTCTTGGAATGAAATTTTCTCTATGCCATTAGATGAAGATTTTTCAATTAATCGAATCGATAATATAAACGCTCAAAATCGAGATTTATTTTAATGCATTACATTCTTGATACGGATATTTGTAGTTATATTATTAAAGGGTATTCTGATGTTTTGTTACACAATCTTAATAAGCATTCAGATGACAAAATTTCGATAACATCCATAACATGTGCTGAATTATTATTTGGAGCAGAAAAAAAAGCATCTGCTGCAATCAAAAATAAAGTTGAAGCTTTAATTGCAAAAGTGAATATCGTGAATTTCGATGAAAATTCTGCGATTGAATATTCAAAAATAAGACATGATTTAGAAAAAATCGGAACACCAATAGGCAATATGGATATTTTGATAGCAGCTTGCGCACTGTCTGAAAATGCTATTTTAATCACAAATAATAAAAAACATTTCTCGAAAATTATGAATTTAAAAATCGAAAATTGGATGTGATTTTTTATCAAGAATTTGCATGAACATTATACAGTACACTTTATAAAGTATAAATTATAAAGTACACATTACACTGTACAAATTTATTTACAAAAAAATAAAATAAAAATTCCTTAAAAAAAGATCACAAAATATTCCTCAAAAACGAGCTACTACAGACTGTGTATTTTATAAAGTACAAAGTATACTTTATAATTTATACAGTATACTGTACACTTTGCATCCTTTTTCACAACTTAAAAAAAGCATCATTTAAGGCGGAGGAAGTTTGGATTAAAGAAGAATTATTGTTAATATATACATTTTGTTAAATAATTATGTGTTAATATTTATACAGTTTATTTTTAAAGATATATAGTTATGAAAATTTTTCATAAAACAGCATTAACTTTGCAATTTCTTGCATTATACCTCATGAACTGTATTGCTTTACAGCCAGAGCATGCACAAAAAATTCAAACCTTTATTTCAAACAAAGGTAGTATGAATGAGTCTGTTACAATTACAAATGATGGAAAATACAAATCAAAATGTGCACATAGTTTTTTACAAAAAGCAATAGATCAAGAGAAGATTTTATTTATAAAAGCACCAACAAAAAACCTTGAAAAGCATGGTTTAACTAAATTTGCAAAACAAATAAATGATTCAAATTTTGTAATTGATATTTCTTTTGAGAATTTATTAGAAATTTATACAAATTATAAAAAAAATAATAATAGTGAAATAAAATTTATACAACTGCAAGATGAGAAATTAAATCTAGAGCATAATAAAATTTTAGAAAAAATAAAAAATTATTTTAATGATATTGATAATAATAAAAATGAATTGAGCGATTTAGTTTTCACATGCTTGTTCGATTTTCCAGAAAAAGCAATATACTCCAGTAATGCAATAAATGATAATAAACACGTTGAATTTTTTAAAAAAAATATTCGATACATGGCAAAAACTAAAATAGGGGCAAATAGGTTAAAAAGTTTACTTTTGGTAAAGTTATTATCATTTATTAAGGATAACCCATTTAAACTTCGGAATAATTATACACGCCAAATGCTAATAGATGAAGCTAAACCAAATGGAGCCTTACAAAAAATCATAGTAGCTACTCTAATAGAAGAAGCATATATAACGTCTGATTTTTTATCATTTGATTATGATAAATACATTGAAACAACTAAATGTTACATAGATAATGGCGAACAAAATATACTTGATATTATGAAAAAAGAACAGGATATTAGAAATGCATCACAATTAGAAGTAGAAGGAGATCAAAATATTGATGCAAATCTTCAAGAGATTTATTATAATCATATATCGGCAACATTAGTTCATGAGCTAGGCCATATATACGTGCAACAACTTTTAAGTATCGATGTTAGCGTAAATGATTGTAATTATTTGTTAAATAAAAATTTAAGTCAATTTTATTTTCCATTATTAAATGAGGAAATAAAAGCAAGCACATTTGAAGAATTATTAAAAGATGAAAATATAAAAACACTACTTAACAATCAAAAATTTTTCTGTAAAACAACCTATGATTTGATGGATAGAGAAATGGCCAGAGCAATATCAGCTAACTTAATACAAGAGGATTTATTTACTCAATTTGGTATTGTTGGTGCTTTAATTTCTGAAAATGAATATATTATTATTGTTGATAAAAATAGTGAAAATGCATTTAGAGATGAAATGAAATTACCATATGTATTTAATCATGGTCGTTATAAATTTTGTAACGAAGAGGATTTCAAGAAAGCGAATAATGCCATGGAGAGTTGTAATGAAATTTATAAGCCTTTTAAGATGATCTTTACAAAAGAATCTGGATTCTATAAAGTTTTTGAACCATATATTACAGCAAAAAGCATTAGTATCGCATTGCAAAAACATGGCCATAAAATGTTTTATAAAGATGATTTTGATATAAAATATCTGCCAAATTAACTTCACTTGCTCACGATATTTCCCAAGAGATCCAGCAAGAAGAGCCGCT
>CAYJFW010000042.1:0-5422 GCA_964369895.1 uncultured Bacteroidales bacterium | reverse complement strand
GGAAACACCTTCTTACAATATGGGCATTTAACAAATGCATTTAATTTTGAACCAATCCAGTAAAGAATTATTACAGGAAGCAAAATTATTATAAATAAAATCCCAGCCATCACATAAAATGCAATATTAAAATAATCATTAAAAGTTTTAATCGCATTTTTTACTGTGTCTGATTTATTTTTACTTAATTCATTAAAAATTGCTTTTGAGTTTTTCTTTTCCACTTCATTAAAAATACCATACTTACCAGCAACCAAATTTTTATAATTTGTACCTGTCAAGCCAAGTTGTTTTTGCATCTCTGCTGTACCCAAACCTTGAAGCTCTGCTTTTAAAGCCTTGTTTATATCAGCCGCCAAGTCTTTTTGGATTTTTGTTGTTGCATTTTTTATTTGAGTGTTAATTTTATTTACTTCATCTGACAAAGCCTTTGAAGTATCTGCAATATCACTTGCACCTTTTACACCAAAAGCAGAAAGCATACTTGCCCCTTTTGAAACTTTGCTTGTTGTTGATGTTACTTTATCAAGCTTTATTTCCGGAACATCAATTTTTGATGTATATTTTGAAACATCAATTTTATTCACAAGCTTTGTTGACAAAGCATCATATTGAGAAACAAGAGTTTTATTAAGTTCATAAACACCTTTTACAACTGTATAATTTTTAACTGCATCTTTATTCATTACAAATGGAACAAAAATAAACACAATCATTAAAACAAATGTAATAAATGATACAAATTTAAAAATATTAAATTTCTTTTTGATTTTTTCTTTTTTAGCCATAATATTTCTCCTTTTTATTAAACACAAAAATAATAATTGGTAAAAATAAAATAAGCAAGAAATTAAAAAACAAATATATTGACAAAATAAACATAATGTCATATATTGTAACAAATAATCAAAAACAAAAGGTGAAATAATGCAATACATTAATGAAAAAGACAGAAGCGTTGAAGCAACAGAAAAATTATTAAAATTAATTGAAAAAAGAAAAATAACTATTTCAAGGTTAAAGAGACTAATACAATTTAACCCTAATCTTGATGTAAAAACAACATACGGAGAAAGCGCAATAATATCTTCTGCTCTTGATAATAAATTAGAAGAATTAATGTTTTTAGTTGAAAACGGAGCAGACATAAACATAACAGACAGCAGAGGACATACTGCTATTATGATTGCAACCCAAGAAAATTTAAAAGATATGGTTCAATACCTTATAAGCAAAAATGCAAATCTTGAAATACAAAGCTATAGTAGAAATTATACAATGCTTATGATGGCTGCCCAAAAAAACCATTCAGAAATAGCACAAATGGCAATAAATGCAAATGCTAATATTTATACTCAATATGAAGAAGGAAAAGCTGATACAAATAATGCTTATTCTATTGCAAAAGAAAGTAAAAATTGGGAAATTACAACAATAATTAAAGAAAAAGAGCTTAGTAACATAAAAAAAATTATAAACAAAAACCCTAATCTTGCAAACATTGTATATAATGAATTAACACAAAAAACACATAGTTAAATTATAAAGGTAAATTATGAGAAGTTCAGAAACAAAAAACAACCATTTTGTTCCTCAGTTCTATTTAAAAAATTTCAGGAACGAAGATTCTGAAATATTCTCATACGATAAACACCAAAAAAAATATAAGAAAACTAAAAATCTTCGCAAAATAGGAGTTCAACGAGACCTATATACAATAACAGAAAAAATATCAAAACAAGAAGAAAAGGATTTTTTAAAATACACAGATATTAATGAAAAATTTTTATCAAAACTTGTTAAATTTTTAAATGATGATTTTAAATCAAATCCATCAGAAATATCATACAGACAAGAAGATTTATTTACATTATATGAACATAATTTCATAGAAACATATCATAAAATATTAGAAAGAGGAGAACTCCCTTTTTTCAAAGAAATAAAAATCCCTGCCTCTGAATTTATGTTTCAAAAATTGGAACAATTTATTGATAACAAAACATCTGAAAACAAAACATCAACTATAAAAAACAAATACTATGATTTTTTATATTATATTATCAATCAATGTTTTCGTGTTGAAAAAATTTTTAACATCCATAAAAAAGACAAACATTTTAAAAAAATATATGAAAATGAAAACATAAATATAAAAAACTATGTAACATTATTTATTCATTCATGCTTACCTTACTTGCTTGATGAAATGATAGAAAGAAACCTTAAACTAATATTACTTAAAAATAAAACACAAACTCCTTTTATAACTTCTGATAAACCAGTTGTTAATACTTTTACATATAAATACCCAAAAAACCAACAAGCAAAAGACATTGAATTTTATTTTCCATTATCATCTGATTATGCAATATTATATACAAAAGAAGATAAGTATAAATCTATCATAAATGAAAAATCAGAAATACTTATAACAAAAAATTCAAAAATCACTCATTTCAACCATATTATACTTGATACATCAAGCCAATTCATTTATGGAAATTCAGAAGAAGAATTAAGAAAAATTGTAAATTCAAACAATTCAACAACACCTGTTACAATCGAAAAACAAATCATATCAAAAAATCTTCAAAGGTAAACAAATGGTAAGAAATTTAACTATAAATAATCATTTTATTCCACAATTTTATTTAAAAAATTTTATGGATGAAAACAAAGAACTTCATATATATGAAAAACAAAAAAATATATACAGAAAAGTAAAAAATCTTGAAAACACAGGATCAAAAAAACACCTATATTCAATAAAAGAAAAAATATCAGACAAAGATATTGAAGCATTTTGAATATTAAACCCGATAAATGAAATAATATTATTAAAATTAAAGATATTTTTAAATGGAGATTTTCCAACAGAATTAAAAAATGAAAACTACAGCACAACACAAGAAGATTTATTTTGCTTTTATGAAAACAACTTCAGAAAAGTATATAATCATATTTTAAAAAACAACGATTTTCCAAATTTTACAGAAAATTATGAAAGCCCAGCTAATTTTATGTTTAACAACTTAAACGCTTTTCTTGATAGAAAATTTTATGAAGAAAAGACAGAGACCCCTGAAAAAAAATCTTCTAAAAAAAAGACAGACATCCCTGAAAACGATTATTATTATTTTTTACATTATATAATAAATCAAATGTTAAGAGTTGAATACTTATATAACATAAATAAAAAAGATGAAATTACAAAAAACATATCTGAAAAACATAATTTTTCCAGCAAAAATCTTGCAGCATTACATGCTCATTTAACATCCATTAAAATAATGAATACAATTATGTTTAAAGATTTAAAACTTCTTCTTATTGAAAACAAATCTAAAACTCCTTTTATAACTTCTGACAGACCTGTTTCAAACACATTTATGCATAAAAAAACAGAAGAAGAATTATCAAAAACAAAAGATTTAGAATTATATTTCCCTTTATCATCAAATTTTGCTGTTTTATGGACTGAAAATCCAAATTACAAAGACACAGAAAAAATAACAATAAAAAAAGATATAGAAATAAATGATTTTAATCAAATAACATTGCAAAATTCAAACAATCTTATTTTTGCAAACTCAGAAGAAGAATTAAGAAAAATTATAAACGAAAAACCAATACAAAATTTAAATAATTTAAATAGTTATATTATAGGCAACCAAAGCCAAAGGTAAAAAATGAAACATATTAACAAAAAAAACATTAATAAACCAACATTTTTTGGAAACATACATTTAATTAAAGAATGTCAAAAACAAAACATAGAAAATGTAAATTTTTTAATTGAAAATGGTGCAAATGTTAATATAAGAAATTTTAAAGAAGAAACTCCATTACTAATTGCAATTCAAAAAAATAATATTGAAATAACAAAACTTCTACTTAAAAATGCTGCCAAAGTAAATATGTATAACAAAGAATTATTAACACCTATTATGATTGCATCACAAAAAGGTTATAATGAAATTGTAAAACTTTTAATTGAATATGGCGCAAATGTTAATTTTTCTGGACCTTATAATCATACTGCTCTAATGTATGCTTGTGAAAATAATCATTATGAAACTGTTAAAATATTAATTGAAAATGGAGCAAATCCAAACACACAAACATCAATTCTTCTTGATACTCCATTAACATATGCAATTCAAAATAAAAACCTTGAACTTGTAAAATTCCTTATTCAAACAGGCGCAATAATTGATACAAATTCAAAAAAAAGCCCAATAATCATAGCAGCACAAAACAAAGCTTTTGAAATACTTGAATATTTAATGAACGAATTAAATAAAGAAAGAGAAAATGCAAAAGAAGAAAACAAAAAACTTTCTGAAAAAATAGAAATGATAAAAAACCCAATAAAACAAATATCAAATAAATTAACCGATTTATTTCAAAAGAAAAAATAAAAACCTAACGAATTTCAAGCTTAAACATAAAAAAACAAAAAACCACCTTTAAAGGTGGTAATGAATTTTGGCATCCCCAAGGGGATTCGAAACCAAACTCTAAGTATGAGTTAATGACGAACGGTGTTAGAGAGGAATTTACGAATACTAAGTTTGATTCCGACACTGACAAACGGTATAAAGCTAAAATTTATAAACTAGAAAGAAAAAAAACAAAAAACCACCTTTAAAGGTGGTAATGAATTTTGGCATCCCCAAGGGGATTCGAACCCCTGTTGCAAGAGTGAAAATCTTGAGTCCTAGGCCTCTAGACGATGGGGACATTCTTGAAACATAGGGGACATTTTACATATATTTAAAAGAAATGCAAGTCTTTTTTTTAAAAATTTATCTTTTATTTTAAAATTCCTTATGTTATCATCCCTTCGAACTTAACAAAAGGAGAAATAAAATGGCAATGGTATCATTAAGACAATTACTTGACCACGCAAGCGAATATCAATACGGTATTCCTGCATTTAATATTAACAACATGGAACAAATGCTTGCAGTACTTGCTGCGGCTGATAAATGTAATGCTCCTGTAATTATCCAAGCATCAAAAGGTGCAAGAGCATATGCAAACGACAAAGTTTTAAAACATCTTATGATGGCTGCAGTTGAAATGTACCCACATCTTCCAATCTGCCTTCACCAAGATCACGGCCCAAGCATTGATGTTTGTACATCTGCAATGGATAACGGCTTTACATCTGTTATGATGGACGGATCTCTTACATTAGAAGGTAAACCATCATCTTTTGAATATAATGCAGACATCACAAAAGCAGTTGTTGATATTGCACATCCAAAAGGTGTATCTGTAGAAGGTGAAATAGGTGTTATTGGATCACTTGAAACAGGTGAAGGTGAAAAAGAAGACGGATTCGGAGCAGAAGGTAAAATTGATAAAGAAAAACTTGTAACAGATCCAGAAGAAGCAGCACGTTTCGTAGAAG
>CAYJFW010000041.1:0-5464 GCA_964369895.1 uncultured Bacteroidales bacterium | reverse complement strand
GAATCTGTTGGAAAGTAACACCAATCATACTTGCAAGCTCATCTTGGCTCATATGAAGCATAACTCTACGCAACTTTAATCTTTTGCCAACATATGCATCCAAAAGACTAACATCTACTTCTTGAAAATCCTTATCCGTAATCTTTTTACTTCTCAAAATAATAACCCCAATTTAATACATTGATTTTTTTTGCTTACAGTTATAATATACTATTAAATTAAACAAAAATCAAGGTATAAAATATGACTTACAACAAAGAAAACATTTTTTATCAAATAATTCAAGGCAATGCTCCATCAGAAAAACTTTTTGAAAATGAAAATATCATTGTCATTAAAAATATATATCCAAGGGCTCCACACCATCTATTGATACTACCAAAAAATGAATATTCTTCATATACTGATTTCGGATTAAACGCAACAAACAAGGAAAAACTTGATCTATTTGACGCAATAAATTATGTAATCAAAGAATTTTCTTTGGATGATGCAGGATACAGACTTGTTGCTAATACAGGATATTACGGAGGTCAATCCGTTCCTCATTTCCATATACACATTTTAGGTGGCGAAAAACTACCTGATTTTGGATTATAATTTAATTATTTTTTTCTAAGGAAAATATAAAAAGCTCCATCTCCACCATCTTTTGGCAAAGCATTATTCACATACAGAATTTTATCATTGGCAAAATCTAATTTAATCCATTTAAAAAATTCTTGCCTAATAATTCCTGTATTATATTCTGGATTACCTTTGCCAGTTATAACAATTAAATTTCTAATATTATTTTCAAAATTATTATTAATAAAATTTACAAAAGACTGAAAAGCTTTTTCCAAAACCATACCATGCAAATCAAGCCTAGCCTGAATCTGAAATTTTCCTTTTTTAATATTGTTTAAAAAAGTTTTATCAACCCTATCACCATTTGCAATTTTTAATTCTGATGAAAAAGAAACATCTCTTTTTATTTTTTTTATATCATCTGCTGATAAAAAAGAAACTTCAAACATATCATCTGATTCTTTTTTTTCTTTAATAGATTTAATTGGTAAAGTTTTAGAAATATGAACCTTTTTTTTCAAAGGTTTTACAGATTTAATCAATTCTTTCCACAAAGATTTATCCATTTAAAACTTTCCTATTAAAAAAGGAGGCGAACCTCCCTTAATTTTATACATAATCTGTAATAAAAAATCACAGCACCTAAATTATAAATTTATATTTATATTAACTAAGTTAACACAAACAATACTAATCTAAAATAGTTTTTGGTTTTGGTCCTTCAATATTTTTAAGTGTACCTTTTAAAATACCACCTTTTTCAACAACCAAACTTGCATAATTTATTTTACCTTTAATTTCGCCTGTTTCATAAACATACAAAACACCATTAACAGTTAAGTTACCATCAAAAAGACCACTTATATGTGCATCTTGCACTTCTGCGTTTCCAGTAAATGTTCCACCATAAACTATGTCTAAATATTTTGAACCACTTAAATTTGCTTCTAATGTTCCTTCAACAACTAAACTTTCACAAACATCAATTGCACCATTAAGTTTAATATTTTTTCCAACTATAAGTTGTTTACCATCAGACTTAGGCATAACAGTATGTCCTTTTGAAAGATTGCTTGCAAAAGAAGATTTTGTTTTTGTTAAATTATCAAGTAGTTCTTTTTTATCTTTTATTTCCATTTTATACTCCTTAAAAACTAGTTATAAAATTAACTATAACTAAAAAAATTTTCAAAAGCAATTACCAAATAAAAAAAAATTAAAAAAATTATAGATTTTTAAAAACTATATGATAGTATTGGGAAATAGACTACAAAAATAAATTAATTTTTTTTAAATAAGGAGAGAAAAAATGACTAAACAAAATTATATACAAGAGGCTGCATATTTTATTTGGCTTAACCGTGGAAAACCAGAAGGACAAGATGTTGAAATCTGGGAAGAAGCAACAAAACTTTATGAACTAACTCAAAAAATATTAAAACCAGTAGCAAAAAAAGCAACTGCTAAAAAATCACCTGTTAAAAAAGCAAAAAAATCTGTTGCTAAAAAAACAACTGCAAAACCTGCTGTTAAACCAGTAACAAAAAAAGTAGTTGCTAAAAAAACAGCTGAAAAAAAACCTGTTGCAAAAATTGTTGCAATTAAAAAACCTGCTGCAAAAAAAACTATAGCAAAAAAAGCTGCTGTTAAAAAAGTTGTAAAAACACCAGTGCCTGTAAAACCAACAGTAAAAAAAGTTGAAGTTGCAAAAATTATACCTATGGTAAAAAAAGAAGTTGCAAAAAAATCAAATGCAAAAACAAAAATAAAAATAGTTGTTGGCGCAAAAAAATAAACTTTAAATATTCTAATAAAAAATACAGATTTAACCGTCTGTATTTTTTTTATTTTACACTTTACGCTTTAATATTTTTATGATATAATAATTTGGGTAAAGAGAGGGTAAATTGATTTCAATAAAAAAAGTATCAATATTTTTTATCTCTGCAATAATTTCAATTGCAGCAATTTCTCTTGATTCTTCAGGACAAAGAAGAAGCCCTTCTTCAAGATCAACAAAATCAAAACTTCCAACAAAAGAAGCTTGCGATTTATGTTTAAATTATTTTTCATCCGAAGAACTTGCCTTTATATCAAAAGAAGAAGATTGCATATCTACAATTGCAAAATGTACAACCAAAAATTTAACACCAAGATGCGAGCTATCGATCAATGAATGCATAAAATGGAATTGCACAACTTCTGCATCATGTGGTGATGAAATTGCAAACCGATCACTTTTTTATGGATGCCTAAAAGCAGAAGATGAATATATGCCATACCAATGTGCAAGCTATATTAAAGGTTATGCATCAAGTGTTGCATCAGAACAAAAAGCAGCCCTAGAAGCAGAACAACTTGCAAATCAAAGAGAACTTGAAGCACAAAAAACAGCACAAGCAAAAGCAGAAGCCGAAGCAGCACAAGCAGCAGCACAGGCAGAAATAGAAGCAGCACAACTAGCAGCACAAGCAGAACTAGAAGCTCAACAAATACAAGCACAAGCAGCACTTGAACTTGAACAAAAAAGATACGAATTGGAACAACAAGCAAAGCTTGATGAACTTACAAGACAAGCAAAACTTGAAGAACAAAAACAAAATTCAAAACCAAACGTAAAATACAATAATTTATTAAGCGCAGTTAAAAAAGATATTTCAACAGCAAAATCATATGCAAGCAAAGCATACAACCTTCTTGGAATTCAAAAAACTGACAAAGAACAAACAGAAGGAACAGTTATGTTCTTCCCACCGCAAATAATAAGTGTTGATGCAGTACTTGCAGGAAGTGATGCAAAATCAAAATCTCTTAAAAATGGAAGCAAGTACAGAGACGCTGCAAAATTTGTATGCACAAAAGATACAAAAGAATCATTTGTAAAAACTGAACTTAAAAACATATATAACACAGTAAAAAAATCAAAAGACAGTCTTGCAACTGGCATTGCTGAACTTGAAGCATTAAATGCAGATGATGAAACAATTGGTTCAGTATCAGAAGATAAAATAACAAAACTTTATCAAACTCAAAATAAACTAACTGAAATTATGAATTCTATTGAAGTTGATATGAATTCACTTACAACAACTTGTGAAACAAGATGTAATGGCATGCAAACTATGTCAATGACATCAACATCATCTGGTGGCGGTATTGAATTTGATGAAAATGGACTTATCGTTGATAAATCTTCATCTTCAACAGGAGGGGATGAATATTCATGTAAAGATTTTGAAACATCAACAGATGGTGGTTTGGATATAATGGCATTAATATCAGGTGAAACACCAGACATGTCAGATATGATGGGTGGCATTGGTAAAAAAGTAACAGAACTTACCAAACGTGTAACCAAGGCAACTCTTAATGCAGACAAAGCTTTGGACGAAGCAGAAATTGCAATACAAAGTGGTATATTTGAAATAGAACAAGAATATAAATCAGGAACAATAAACAATTGTATCAAATATATAAAAGATACTTATAGCTACACAGATTGCGCACAAAATGTTCTTTCTCAATTACTTCTTAATTATTCATCAAATCAAGATAATCAATTAATAAAAAATGAACTAACAAATACAATAAATGATATTAAGGCTTCTATTAAAAATAGAAATGCTGAATTTTCACTACCATCAAGTTGTAACAATATTAATACTCTAAATATAGCAACTAATTGTGTTGATTCTTTACTAATGGCACTAGAAGATATAAAACAAGGAAGAGAAGCAACAGGAAGCTTTACTACACTTGTAAAAGTAACACCAGGGGTAAATGGAGATTTATATATACAAACAGATAACGATAG
This sequence comes from uncultured Bacteroidales bacterium, assembly GCA_964369895.1. GTDB lineage: Bacteria > Pseudomonadota > Alphaproteobacteria > Rs-D84 > CACZYB01 > CACZYB01. The sequence goes on along the minus strand of CAYJFW010000041.1, from coordinate 1,080 downwards.
CCTTATGGATCCAACAACATTTGCAAGAAGTGTTTTAGATTGGGATGCAACTAAGTGTAGTATAGTACCAGCAGGACAAACAATAAACCCATATCCAAATACATATATGGGATATGGATACATGCCTCAACAAATGCCATCATCTTACAATATTGTATGTACATGCTCTGTTGAAACTACTGTAAATGGAGAAAAAACAACATCAGATGTAAATGTAATAAAAAGCATAGATCAACTTAACAGAGGTGATTACTCTTCACAATGCCCTATTATAAAACCTTAATATTTTTTAATACTTAATTTTTACACTTGAAATTGCATTATATCCGAAATAAGTATTTACCCTATCAATAATTGTTGGAAATTGATATTGCACCACAGATGAAAGCGATGCATTCTTTATTTTCACATAAAGAGTTCCATCCTTTCTCATCCCAACTGGGAATGAAATTTTAACAGGCGTTAATGCTGTTGCAAGATTTTCTCCTGCAATCTCTGCCCAATTTGTAATTATATCTGAATTAATAAAACCATATTTTTTACCAAAACCTTTTATTACATTCATAAGAGAATTTGATATAGAATTTGGCCCATAAGGAAACCTTGCTGATTTTGGAGCAATTGGCTTTTCAATAAAATCTTCTGACATTTCATTAATGCCTTCATTTATTTTATTTAAAAAATTATCTTTAACCATTACTTATTATATTTCTCGTTAAGTTCAATTACTCGCTCAGGTGTTATTTTCTGAAAAACTTGGTTTGGTACTTCAAATTTATGTCCTTTTGAAATGACTTGCATTTCTTTTTCCACATCATTTATCCAATCACCTGATGTGTTAAGAGGTTTCAAAATTTTTTCTGCAAATGTTGGAATAATTGGTTTTGCAAGAATAACTGAAATCCTCATCAAATTTACTGCAAAAACCAAAATTTCACCTGCCTTTTCTTGATCTTCTTTAAACACAGACCATGGGGACATTTCATCAATATATTCATTACCCATAACCCATATTGAACGAAGCTCGCTCAAAGCTTTTCTAAATTCCATACCTGAAAGATATTCAGTATAATTATTAAC
>CAYJFW010000040.1:0-5491 GCA_964369895.1 uncultured Bacteroidales bacterium | reverse complement strand
AGTTCTTCGTAAACCTTGCTTTTTTTTCTTAGGCCTGCTGTATCAATTAGTTTTATTTCACGTCCTTTGTATGTAAAATCAGTGTCAATTGCATCGCGAGTTAATCCTGCTTCGTTACCGGTTAGCATTCTTTCTTCGCCAAGAAGAGAGTTTACAAGGGTTGATTTTCCAACATTTGGACGTCCAATTATTGAAATACGTACACGAAAATCTTTTTCTTCTTCTTCGTTTTCAGCATATTCTATAATGCTTTCAAGATCATCTTCTTCTAACTCTTCAGTTAATGTATTTGTTTCTTTTTTGCTTATTTCTTCTTTTAATTTTTCAATTAAATTTATCATACCTTGGCCATGTTCAGCAGATATTGGAAGAGGGTCACCGAAACCAAGTTTATAAAAATCACCAAGATTATTTTTGAAATTGTTCATATTTTCAGATTTATTAACAACAAGTATTACATCTTTTTTGTGTTTTTTTACAATATTTGCAAAATCAATATCCTCTGGAAGAACGGATGTTTTTCCATCTATTACAAAGAATATTATATCAGCTTCTTTTATTGCAGATATTGTTTTTAATGTCATTCTTCCTGCAACGGATTTTTCGTCTGCTTTTTCAAGACCTGCCGTGTCAAGAAGTGCAAATTCGAATCCATCATAACATTCGACAATGTATTCTTTTATATCTCGAGTTGTTCCAGATGTATCGTGAACAATAGCGATGTTTCTTTTTGTAAGTTTGTTAAAAAGTGTAGACTTTCCAACGTTTGGTCTTCCTATGATTGCAACTTTTATCATCTTATTCCTATTTACTTATTTCTTTTATGCTTTAGTCTAGTATATATAAAATAATTTTTCAACTTTTGAATTTATTTTTGTAGATTTTTAAAAGTATATATTTTATAATTAAAAAGTAAACTTAAAATGAGGAGATGAAAATGGTTACAAAAAAGACAGTTAAAAAAAGTCCTAAAAAAACATCAAATGTAATAAAAGATACAGAGAAAAAAGTTAAATCTGCTGCAAAAAAGCTTGTTGATACTCCTGTTATTGAAACTGCAAAGACATATTTCAAATCAGCAGAAACAAAAGCAAAAAAAATCAATTTAGAAAAATTTTTAACAGATGCAATTTATATGCTTTTGCATCCTGTTAAGTATTTTACATCTATTAAAGCAGATGGAAATTATGAAAATGCAATTGTAAAAGTTTTAATGTATGGTCTTCTTACTGCTGGTATTAATATAATTTTAATCTTGCAAGTATTACTCTTTTGGGTGCTGTATTTTCAGTTGTTTTAATGCCAATATATGCAATTCTTATCACATTTGCTTTGGCTGGTGTGATGTTGTTTTTCTCTCATCTTGCAAAGGGTGAAATGAATTTTGAAACATCAATGAAAGCAGTTGCAAGTTGTATTTTTATGTATCCACTTTCTTATGTGGCATATCAAATTGCTTTTTCATACTGGATTTTATTCTTTTTCAGTTTAGTTATTGATCTTTATATTGTATTTTTGATTTATACTGCTACAACATACTGTTTAAAAGGTGATAAAGGCATTTCAAAGATAATATTTGGTATATTTGCAGCATTTATTGTTATGCTTCATTTTTCAAAAAGTGGTGCTGTTTATATTACAACAAAAAATACAAGTGTTGCTGTGAAACATCATTTTGATAGAATGCAAGAAATGAAAGAAGAACTTTTCCCTTCTATTAAAGTAAATAAATAGCAAAAATAGTGTTTTTAAAGAAGGTCTCTTTTGAGGCCTTTTTTATTTTGCTTTTTTAAAAATAATAGTTTATGATTTCAAAACAGTTGAGGTAAATATGGCATTTGATAAAGCGTTTATAGATAGTTTAAGAGATAGAATTTCAATAGTTGATGTGGTTTCAAGATATACTCCTTTGAACCGTAAAGGTAAAGAACATTGGGGAAGATGTCCATTTCATAATGAAAAAACAGCTTCTTTTTCAGTAAGTGATGATAAGAATTTTTATCATTGTTTTGGATGTGGTGCGCATGGGGATATTATTTCTTTTACTATGCATACTCAACATTTATCATTTTTAGAAGCAATTGAAAAATTATGTACAGATGCAGGTATAGAAATCCCAAAAGCTACAAAAGAGCAAAGGGATAAAGATAAGCAAATGCACGATCTTTATGAAGTTTTAAAAATTGCGTCTGATTTTTTTAAAGAACAGCTTTTTACAGAAGAAGGTAAACACGCATTAGAATATTTTAAAAAAAGAGGTTTAAGTGATGATATTATTTCAAACTTTCATCTTTGTTATGCACCAAATGGAAATAAGCTTTTAAAATTTTTGGAAAATAAAAATATTCCGCTTCCTCTTATGATAAAAGCAGGTCTTGTTAGGATGAGCGAGAAAACAAATACTCCGTATGATTATTTCAGAGACAGAGTTTTGTTTCCAATAACAGATACAAGAGGTAGGATTATTGCGTTTGGAGGAAGGGTTATGGATGATAGTCTTCCAAAATATTTAAATTCACCAGAATCTTTTGTTTTTTCAAAGGGAAGAAATTTATATGGTCTTTCACAATCAAGAATTGATGCAATTGAAAGTAAAAATGCAATTGTTACAGAAGGCTATATGGATACAATTGCGCTTCATAAATTTGGTTTTAAAAATGCAGTGGCTCCACTAGGGACTGCAATTACTGAGGCACAGATTGAACTTTTGTGGAAGCTTGCTCCTGTTCCAACTTTGTGTTTTGATTCAGATGATGCAGGAAGAAAAGCTGGGGTTAGGGCAGCTCTTCGTGTGCTTCCTATTTTAAAACCTGGTTATTCTTTGAAATTTTGTTTGATTGAAGGCGCAAAAGATCCAGATGAGTTTTTACATTCTTTTGGGCATGATAAATTTCAGGAATTTTTAGATAAAAAATCAATTCTTCTTTCTGATGTTTTATGGGGTTATTTTACAGCAGGCAGAGATATAAAAACGCCAGAGCAAAGAGCTGGGTTAGAAGATGATATTAAAAAAGAGCTTTTACGAATAAAAAGCGAGAGTATAAGAAAATTTTATTTGGATGATTTTAAAGATAGGATGAGAAAACAATTTTTCAAAATTTCAAATGAAAAAAAAGTTGCAATACCTAAGGCAAATCCTGATAATTCAAATGAAAAAATGATACTTGCATTTTGTATTTCATACCCTCATTTATTTTCAAAAATTTTGGAAGGTGGGAAAACTATAACTCTTTTAAATTCCATGTATAAAAAAATATTTGATGAAGTTGTTCGTGAAATTTCTCTTAACCCTCATACAAGAGAAACTATACTTAAGCATTTAAATGACAAGGGATATAATCCACAAATTCTTTTGAAATTTGAAATAAATTCTCTTCTTTTAAAACCTGATGAGGCGGAAAAATTCTTTAAAGAAAAACTTTTAAGATTTGAATTGGAAAATTTGCAAAATGAATTTAAAAATCTTAATCTTCAAATTTTTAATGTAAGTGAAGATGAAGTTCCTGTTGTAAGGGAGAAGATAAAAGCTATTCAAGAGGAAATTCAAAAAATATCAAAAGAAATTGATGGAGTTTTATAGGTGCCTATTTCAAAATCAAAATATTTAGAAATGTTAGAAATTTTTGATAAAAGGATTGGAAATCCAGGTTCTGAACTTAATTATAAAAATCCTTATACTATGGCTGTGGCTGTTCTTTTGTCTGCACAGGCAACTGATAAATCTGTTAATATTGCAACAAGAGAATTGTTTGAAATTGTTGATAACCCAAAATCTATGTTGGATTTAGGTATAGAAGAGCTTAAAAAACACATTAAAACAATAGGTCTTTTTAATTCTAAAGCAAAACATATAATTGAAATGTCAGAAATGTTAGTGCAGAAATTTGATGGAATTTTGCCAAAAACACGAGATGAGCTTATGATGCTTTCAGGGATAGGAAGAAAATCTGCGAATGTTATTTTAAATGAACTTTATGGAACGCCAACAATTGGTGTTGATACACACGTTATAAGGCTTGTTAAAAGGCTTGGAATTGTTAATGATAATATTACAACTCCTGAGGCAATAGAAGAGGCATTAGATAAAATAACTCCTCTTAAATATAAACCTTTTGTTTCTAATTATTTAGTTCTTTTTGGAAGGTATGATTGTAAGGCAAAAAATCCAAATTGTTTGGATTGTTATATGAAAAAATTTTGCAAAGTTAAGAAAAACGAAAAAAAATAAGAAATTTTACAAGTTTTGCTTGTAGTTTTTAAAGTTCTATTTTATATTATAAAAAAAATAAAATCAAAAACTTATGGGGAGCTTATTTATGTTTTCATCTTTAACAGGATTTTTTTCATCCGATTTGGGTATTGACCTTGGAACTGCAAACACACTTATTTACATGAATGACAAAGGAATTGTTCTTAATGAACCTTCTGTTGTTGCAATTAGCGAAGAAGAAAAAGGCAGAAAAGAAATTTTAGCAGTTGGTGAGGAAGCTAAGAAAATGCTTGGTAGAACTCCTGGAAATATTCAAGCTATAAGACCTTTAAAAGATGGTGTGATTGCTGATTTTGAAGTTGCAGAAGCAATGATTAAATATTTTATCCAAAAAGTTTTAAATAGAAAAACATTTACTTTTCCACAAGTTGTTATTTGTGTACCATCTGGTTCAACAGCAGTTGAAAGACGTGCAATTCAAGAAAGTGCAGAAGTAAGTGGTGCAAGAAAAGTTTATTTGATTGAAGAACCAGTTGCAGCAGCAATTGGTGCAGGTCTTCCAATTGGTGAGCCAACAGGATCAATGGTTGTTGATATTGGTGGTGGAACAACAGAAGTTGCAGTGCTTTCTTTGGGCGGTATTGTTTATGCTCGTTCTGTTCGTGTTGCTGGCGATAAAATGGATGAAGCTATTATCAATTATGTTAGACGTAATCATAATCTTTTGATTGGTGAAAGATCAGCAGAAATAATCAAAAAAGAAATTGGTTGTGCTGTTCCTGATAATGACGAAGGTGGCAGAACAATTGAAATAAAAGGGCGTGATTTGATGAATGGTATTCCTCGTGAATTAACTCTTAATGAAGCACAAATCGCAGATGCTCTTGCTGAACCAGTTAGAGAAATTATTGAAGCAATTAAAACAGCTCTTGAAAATACAGCACCAGAACTTGCATCAGATATAGTTGATAAAGGTATTGTTCTTACAGGTGGTGGCGCATTCCTTCGTAATCTTGATTTTGCAATCAGACATGCAACAGGTCTTCCAGTATCGATTGCTGATAATCCACTTCTTTGTGTTGCACTTGGAACAGGTAAGGTTATAAAAGATATTAAATATTATAAGAATATACTTTCTTCTATGTATTAAAATTTAATTCTTTCTTGTAAATAACTTCGCTTTACTTCAAGTAGATATAAATTCATGTATTATGTATACATTAGAGTTTATATCTCCATAATTATTTAATATGTGGAGATGTTTTATCACTTGCCAGTCTG
>CAYJFW010000039.1:2154-5511 GCA_964369895.1 uncultured Bacteroidales bacterium | reverse complement strand
AACAGGTCTACCTGATGATTACCCTATACCAACTTTTGCTAGTGATAACTTAATCAGGCAAGTTGTAGGAGAATGCTTTCTTCCTTTACATGTAAAAAAATTACTTAATACATTACCATTTTAATAAGGAGGTAGAAAGATGAGTATTAGTAAAAAATTAAAAGATAAAATTCAATCTTATTATCTCGAAGAAAACTTTTCTGATTACGAATTAGAAGAATTATCCACTAGTTTAGTGGACTTCTTCTGCCTCGGATCAAAAATTGTTTCAAGGTATAAAAAAAATTGAAAAAAGATGGTAAAAAAGTAAAAAAAAGTGTGTAAATACAGAAATTTACACTGTATAGTATATATAAATAAACAAAAATAAAAAGAGGTAAATTAAAATGATTAGAAAAAGAAAAATACAAGAAGCTATACCAGCACGTGCAGTATTATTTGCAAGAGTTTCATCAAGAGAACAAGAACGAGGAGACTCAATCGAAGCACAAATTAAAACCGTAAGAGATTATTGTGAGCTTAAATCCATACCTATTTTAAAAGAATATCAAATCACAGAAAGCTCTACTAAAGGCGAACGTAAAAAGTTTTATGAAATGTTAAATTTTATAAAAAAACAAGATGGTAAAATAATAATAGTTGCAAATACCATAGATAGAATACAAAGAAGATTCAACGAATATATAGACTTGGATAAATTAAGAAAAACAGATAAAATTGAAATACATTTCATAAGAGAAAATTTAAATGTTACAATGCAATCTAATAGTTTTGAAATAGGAACTTGGATACAAGGTGTTCTATGGGCAAATCTTTATACAATGCAATCAAGTGATAATATAAAACGAGCAAATGATTTATCAAGAGATAAAGGTCGTTGGTTGCATATGGCACCTATGGGATATAGAAATTATAGAGACGAAACAGGTTTTGCGTGTGTAGAAATAGATTCGATAAAAGGCCCACTTGTAAAAAAATTATTTGAAGAATATGCAAAAGGAGGTTATTCATTATCAAAACTTGCAAACCTAGCAAATACTTTAGGACTTAAAACAAAAAAAGGTCTTCCAATTAAAAAGAAACATATAGATAATATAATACATAATCCCTTTTATTATGGAATTCAAAGCATAAAAGGAGTATTAAGACCTCATATACACGGCAACATTATTACAAAAGAATTATTTGATAAAGTTCAAGATGTAGCACAAGGAAGATATAAAGCATCTTTTACAAAGAAAGTAAGCACTTTTCCTCTTAATGGATTGATATATTGCGAAAAATGCGGTGGACAGATGACATGTGAAAGACATATTAAAAAAAGTGGTAAAGAATATGTATATTTAAAATGTAATCACTATTATGGAAACTGTGATCAAAAAGCAATAAAAGAAGAAGTTATATTATCAGATATCAAAAGAGATATAATAGATAAACTTTCATTTGATAATGAAACTTTGGATTTAATATTGAAAGAAAGTAAAAAAGTATTCGAAAAAGACAATGAAGAAGCTTTACTTCTTAAAAAACAATCAGAAATGCAACTAAAAGAAATTCAAAGCAAGAAAAGTAAATGTGTTGACTTGCTAATAGAAGGAGCTCTTGATAAGTCTTCTTATGATAAAAAGATATCAGAGCTAGCTAATGAAGAAATAATTTTAAAAGAAAGGCTTAATACTTATAGTGAAGTTGATGCAAATATAGAGCAAGACATCAAAAATGTCATAGAATTCGCAGGAAACCTAGGCTTTTACTTTGAAAGTTCGATACAGCACGAAAAACAGCAACTTTTGAATCTTCTTGTATCGAACTCGCCAGCAAGAGACTTAAGTGTTTGTTTTAACATTAAAAAACCGTTTGATTTGATGCTTAAAAATGAGATTGGCCCTAAATGGTGGGTGATGAGGGACTCGAACCCCCGACCCTCTCGGTGTAAACGAGATGCTCTAGCCAACTGAGCTAATCACCCAAAGATGAAACAATTATATAATATTTTTTTTAAATTGCAAGAGGTTTTTTTATAAAAAATATAAACACATAAAATCACTTGTATTAAAAAAAACAAAGAGTAGTATTTTTATTAGATCATTTAATTAAAACCAAATATCTTAACAAAGGAGCAAAAAATGAAAAAAAATATTTTAATGATTTTATTTATAATAATTTGTTGTACCACAACTTATGTTATATCAACTTTTAACCCTAATAAAGATAAACTTGTTATTATTTGGACAAGCGATGATGTAATGGTTGCAAACAGAATTGCTTTAACCTACCCTTTAAATTCATTAAAAAAAGGTTGGTTTGAACAAGTAGAGCTTGTCATATGGGGGCCAAGTGCAAAATTGGTTGCTGACAACAAACAGATACAAGAAACAGTTCTAAATCTAAAAGAAAATGGAGTCACCGTATCTGCTTGTTTAGCGTGTGCCAAAGCTTATGGCGTTGATGAAAAATTAAAAACAATTGGATTTGATGTTAAATATATGGGCCTACCAACAGCTCAATATTTAAAAACAGGATACAACGTTTTAACTTTTTAGAAAAAATTTTATATATATAAATTTTACTCAATATTAGATTTAATATGCAGATAGCAATCTAGCATATGATCATTAACCATTCCAGTAGCCTGCATAAAAGCATAAACTGTTGTTGAACCTAAAAATTTAAATCCTAATTTTTTAAGATCACGACTTAGTTTATCCGATATAATAGTAGTTGCTGGAATTTCTTCCATTTTTACATAACTGCCTATAATAGGTTTATTATCAACATAACTCCATACAAAACTATCAAAACTTCCATATTTTTTTTGTATTTCTAAAAACAATTTAGCATTATTTATCGCTGCTACAATTTTTCCTCTGTGACGAACAATCCCCTCATTTAACATTAATTTTTCTATTTTTTCATTATCGTAATTTGCAACTATATTAGGATTGAAACCATCAAATGCTATTCTAAACGCTTCACGTTTCTTAAGTATTGTTATCCACATCAAGCCCGCTTGAAAAGCTTCTAATGTCAACATTTCAAATAATTTATTATCATCGTGAACTGGTTTACCCCATTCGTTATCATGATAGTCTTGATATATTTGCGAGCCATCTAACCAAGAACATCTTGTTTTGTTATCCATTATATTTCCTTAAATTATAAATTATTGATTTTACTTTGAATTTTTGGTGGGTGATGAGGGATTCGAACCCACGACCCACTGATTAAGAGTCAGTTGCTCTACCAACTGAGCTAGTCGCCCATACGGAATTTATTATAAACAACTAACCAATAATTAGCAACACTTTTCTCAAAATTTACCACATAACATTTATCGAATAGAGCAATACTCCCAAT
>CAYJFW010000039.1:0-2144 GCA_964369895.1 uncultured Bacteroidales bacterium | reverse complement strand
TGCTCTACCAACTGAGCTAATCACCCACATAGATCGAAACCAAGTATAAAATCTTTTTTTTTAAACTTCAAGAGTTTTTATCTTTTTCGTGCAATTTCAGTTGCAAGTTTTGGAACATCAGCCCCAATATTTGAAACAAATTCCATAGCAGTTTCAAATTTATGTTCAACATTGTTTATTAAATTTTCAACAGTATTTTCTTTTTTTTGATTTTTTTTCTGCTTTTTTCTTTCTTCATCAAAATCCATAAGAGGCTTTGCCCATAAATTTTGATTTAATATAAGGGCTCCGTTATCCAAAAGAAATTCAACAACATTCATATGAGAATGTTTAAAAGCCAATGCAACAGCTGTATCTCCAATTTTATCTCTTAAATTCAAATCAGCTGCATTTTTAAAAAGAAGTTCAACTATTTTAATATGTCCAAATTCAGCAGCACACATAAGAGCAGTATACTTTAAATTATCTGTTAAATTAATTTTTACATTTTTTTTAATCAATAAATCAACAACTTCAAAATTACCTTTTTCACAGGCATACATCAAAGCTGTTGCACCAAAATTATTAAAATCTTTTAAATTAACATCAACTCCTGAATTAATTAATTTTTCAACATGAGATATTAATATTTTATCTTCTTTTTTTAAATAATTTATAAGTTTATATTTGTCATTATTTTGATTAATTACATTCTTCATTTTTAACCCCGTTTATAAAATGTTACTTATATAATATCACAAAATTAGACTTATATAAAGAAAATTCTAAGATTTTTTTCTTAAAATAGATTTTTCTTGTTTATTTTTTTAGTTTTAAATATACTATTTCTAAAATAAAAGGAAAAATTATGAAAAAAATAAAAGCAAAAATATTATATCTTGAAAATTATGATAAAGAAGTATGGGGACCTATGACTTATGCCCATCCAACTGATACTGCATTTGATATAAGGGCGTGTAATGATACTGATGTTATAATGGAACCAGGTGAAATAAAAATCATACCAGCAGGCTTTAAACTTCTTCCTGAATACGGATATGGTTATCAAATAAGAGGTAGAAGCGGAAATTCTTTCAAGCTTGGCATATCACTTGCCAACGGAATTGGAACAATTGATTACGGATATCTTGACGAAGTAAAAATCATACTTATCAACAATGCAAAAAATCCAGTTACAATTGAAAGAGGTATGAGAATTGCCCAATGTACCGTTGAACCAGTCCTGCAATTTGAAATGGAAGAAATTAAAACAGAAGATGAATTTGGTGAAACATTAAGAGGTGCAAACGGACTTGGCAGCACAGGTGTAAAATAACTACTCCTCCGCCTCACCTTCTTCTTTATTAACATTTATATTTTTATCAATTGTAACATTGATTGACAATTCTTCATCATCAATACCATAAGTTTGTGCAATTTTTTGATTTTCAAGGAATGTTTTAATTTCTGCCTCTGTAAGGCCAAGCTCATGTGCTTTTTCTAAAAACTCTTTTTCATTCATAATTATCTCCTATTTCATAATAGACATTATTTTGCTATTTTTTCATCTGTTGTAATTTTTTTAAGATCAAACCAATCAAATGTTTTATTATTTCCATATGAAAATTTATGAGGTTTATTGTTATATCTTTTCAAACCTTCTTGGCTGTTTTCCAAAAGACCTGTTGCTCTTGCCAAACCTTGGTATAATTGAATTTGATAAGGAGAATAATCAGAATTTAAACATTCAACACCATCAAAGCCAAGTTTTTTAAGTTTTCTAAATTCTTTAAATAAAGTATGATTAAATGATGTTGTTTTTTGAGCGTCTTCTAAAACTTTTGGATTATCAAGAAAAGCTTCACCAGAAGAAGAATGAATAATACTTATAATTTCTTCTATATCAATATTAAATTTAGGAGGGTTTAAAAATTCATCAGGAACAATAAAAGAGTTAAAAAGATAAACTGCATCATTATGATTTTTTAAAATTCCTCTTTCAAATAATTTTTGTGAAATTTCTTCATCACTACTGCTATTACCAACAAAACAAGAAAAAAGAACATCATTATCAGAATTAATTTTTAAATCCTCAGATATTTTTAAAATTATTTCTGCTTTTCTTTTTTCATTAAATTGATTATATGAATTATTAAAATCTTCAT
>CAYJFW010000038.1:0-5683 GCA_964369895.1 uncultured Bacteroidales bacterium | reverse complement strand
CTTTTTTAACATAAAATTTCATATCTTCATTGCTTTTTATAACTTCAATAAGCGCATTTATATTTTGTATTGTTGCAAGAAAATCTTTATTCTGAAAAGAATTTTTAATTTTTTTTGTAAATTCGTAATCTTGCATATAAAAATCAATTAATTTATTTTCATCTAATTGTATATCTTCACTAGATTTTAATATGTTTAATCGACCTTGCCATGCTCTACCTTGTCCTTTACCTTTTTGTTCATAAACTGGTGAAGTTACTTCAATATTTCCTAATATAAATATACTATCTTCAATATCTTCTATTTCTATAATATGCTTTTCTTCTAGTTCTTTTTTTGTAATAAAACTATTTGAATTATTATAACTTATCCCTTTTATATATTTATTTTTAAAATTTAAAGATTTAATGTCAAAATCATCTATTAACTCACTACTATCTGTTTCAAATAATCTTATAATATTATTTCTAAAAATTAACCCTATATCTTCTCCAGTATAGCCTGTTAATCCTTTAAAAAAACCAGTATCCATAAAAGTTGCAATTCCGGCAATAGTAACTGATATTCTAAAAACCTTTTTAAAACATCCTTCTTTATCAGCAGTAGTAAAAATTTCATATGTAAAATTATCTTTTAATAAGTCTTTTAAATTACATAATAAATTTTCTAATGTTTCTACAGTTACTTTATCTATACTAGCAGATATGCAATGTCCATTATCTGTATCATAATGAAAAATAAACTCATTGTTTTCCATCTCTAAACCTCCCAACCAATAGTTGCTAGTTTATCTTTTATCTCATCTTGCAATGCATTTGATTTTTTAAACATTTCGGATAGTTCTTCTGTTAACCTTGTCATTTTCTCTTCGAATGGTTCGGTGTCGGTTTCAGCATCTTCAATACCTACATAACGACCTGGGGTCAGGATATAATCTTGGGATGCGATTTCATCTATGCTTGCGATTTTACAAAAACCCTTTACATCCTCTAAATTACCATCTTGGAAATTTGAGAAGGCATCCGCCAATTTGGTAATATCATCACTAGTAAAATCACGGTGTTTTCGGTCCACCATATATCCCATTTTCCTTGCATCAACAAACAAAGTTTTTCCCTTTTGTTTTTTATTTTTTGAAATAAACCATAATGTAACGGGAATGGTGACGCTGTAAAATAATTGTGGTGGAAGTGCAACGATGCCTTCGATTAAATCATCTTCTATGATACGTTTTCTTATCTCGCCTTCGCCGCTTGTTTGTGTTGATAAGGCTCCGTTCGCAAGAACCAGACCAATTTTGCCATTTGGTGCAAGGTGGTGTATCATATGTTCAATCCATGCATAGTTGGCATTACCAGAAGGTGGTATTCCATATTTCCAACGGACATCTTCTTTTAATTTATCTTGTCCCCAATTTGAAAGATTAAATGGAGGGTTTGCCATAATAAAATCGAATTTCATTTGTGGGTGTAAGTCATTAAAGAAAGTGTCGGCATGGTACGGGCCGAAGTCAGCCTCAATCCCGCGTATTGCCATATTCATTTTTGCCATTTTCCATGTATCGGCGTTTGATTCTTGGCCGTATACAGAAATGTTATTGCGATTACCTCCGTGTGCTTGTAAAAACTTTGCAGATTGCACGAACATACCACCAGAACCGCAAGCGGGGTCGTAGACACGGCAATTTTCATATGGTTTTAAGATTTCGACAATTGTTTTAACAATGCTTGATGGGGTATAGAATTCACCACCTTTTACACCTTCGTGTGATGCAAATTGTTCGATACAGTATTCATAGGTTCTTCCTAGTAAATCTCTGTCCTCATCTGCATGTGACATATCGATATTGTTTGTGAACAGATCCACAACTTCGCCCAAAACTCGTTTATCTAAATCTTGGTTGGAATAGTTTTTGGGAAGAACATTTTTTAAAGATTCATTTGTCTTTTCAATTGCACGCATTGCATTATCAATGACTACTCCTATTTCTGGGGTATGAGCAGCAGAGGCAATTGTGCTCCATCTTGCTTCAATTGGAACAAAGAATATATTATCCATTGTGTAGGCGTCTTTGTCATTTTCAAATCCGTCGCCTTCTTTTAATAACTCATCATAACGTTTTTCAAAGCTTGTCGAAATATAGCGTAAAAAGATAAGGCCTATTATAACCTTTCTGTATTCTGATGCGGGAATATGGCCCCAAAGAACACATGCAGCATCCCATATTTGTTTTTCAAATCCTAAATTTGCATTGTTTTTTAATTTCGCCATATTTTACCTTTGTTTTTACTTATTATAATATTAAATATTTTAGGTATATTTGTTTAAAAAGGCAAGGATAATATTGTTATTTCTATAAAAAATAAAACTTATACTTGGATTAAAAAATTTTTTAATTATTTAAGATAAAAACTAATCATTTAAGCATAAAAAAGGGGTACTAAAATTAATTAATACCCCTTAATAAAAATTTGCATCTTTTTTTTATAGTTTGTTGGAGATGTTTTTTCGTGTTGTTTAAAAATTCGATAGAATGTAGAAACACTATTAAACCCAACTTCAAACGCAATATTTATAATTTGTTTGTCAGTATTTTTTAATTCTTCTTTTGCTTTGTTGATTCTAACTTCTGTAATATAACAAGAAGGTGTTTTATTATAATATTTTTGAAAAATTTCAACAGCTCTTTTGTTAGATAAGTTGATGTTTTTTAAAGTTAATTCTAAAAGATCGTTATCATCATATAAATTATCAATAGCAAGTTTTATTTCCTTTGCTTTTTCCATTGTATGATTATAATCATATAAATCGCTACGACAACGTTTACAAGCTCTGTATCCTTTTTTAACACATTCTTCAGCAGAATTAAAAAACTCAACGTTTTCTATTTTAGGTGTTTTGGATTTACAAGATGGTCTGCAATAGATTCCAGTTGTTTTAACTGCATAAAAAAATTTACCATCATAAGATGCATCACAATTTTCAATAATTTTATACATCTTAGAAAAATCAAGCTTGCTCATTTTTATCCTTTAAAAAAATCATTTGCTTTTGCATAAGAAAACGAACAATTTATTAAGTCATCAACATTGTTTTCTTTAAGATTATCCGAAATTTTAATTGTTTCTTGATAAGCAAATCTTGCTGCACTTGAACCAAGACTTAAACGCTTTACACCAATTTTTTCTAACTCTTTAATATCATAAAATTTTGGATTTAAAACAATATTTATTGGTCCATTTATATTAGTTGTAAGATTTTTAACTGTTTCTTTATCAATTGCTCCTGGAATAAAAACACAATCTGCACCTGCTTTTATAAATGCATTTGAACGGCTTATTGCCTCATTTAATTTTTCTTCATCATTTCCAATATTAAGCCAATAAACACAAGTTCTCGCATTGATTACAAAATCAACATCAAGTTCTTTTTTTAACTCTGCCAAAGCAGTTATTTTTTTAAGCTGAAATTCTAAATCATCAAGTGTGCCATCTGGTTTTCCGTCTTCTATATTAAAACCAATAACACCTTCTTCAATAAGTTTTTTTGCGTTGTTTTTAATTTCTGTTATATCATCAGAATAGCCTCTTTCAAAATCACAAGAAAGTGGTACAGAAATTCTTTTATTTATTTGTTTTATAACCCCAAGTAAATCATTAAAAGAAATATCTTCGCCGTCTGGATAACCCAACGCATATGCAACACCAGCAGATGTTGTAGCAAGAGCTTCAAATCCAGCACGTTCAAAAATCACCGCAGAACCAGCATCCCAAACATTTGGTAAAACAAACATTTTATCATTTTTATGCATTGCCATAAATTTTTTTGCATTATCTTTTATTTTTTGATTAATCATTTTTATTTTTTGCCTCTAACTCTAATACTTTTTCTTTCATATTAAGACCACCTGCATAACCAACAAGCTTTCCTGAGCTTCCTATAACTCTGTGGCAAGGTATGATTATTGTAATTGGATTTTTATTGTTTGCCATACCAATTGCTCGGCTTGCTTTTGGATTGCCAACTTTTATTGCCATATCTTTATAACTTGCAGTTTTTCCATATGGAATTGTTGTTAATGCTTGCCATGCTTTTTTTTGAAATTCGGTGCCTTCTAAAATATATGGAATATCAAAAGTTTGTCTTTTACCTTCAAAATATTCATCCAGTTGAGATTTTAATTTCAATGTCAAATCACAATCAACCGTTTTTTTATATTCATCACCAATCTTTTTTATAAAAAATACATTTTGTGTGTCATGAATTATTGTGAAAGCTCCGAATGGAGATTTGTAATAAGTTGTTTGTTTCATTTTTTTACTTTCTTTTTAATTGGTGCATAATCTTTATATCCATCAACTTTACCATTGCCAACTTTCCATAAATAAAGGCTTGCAACTGATGCATAAGGATAATACCTTTTTTTGTATTTTTCAAATAATTGTTTTGTAATTTTTTTGTGATGATAAATCATTCTTAAACCACGTTGAATAATTAAATCGTCATATGCAATAACATCCAATCTTCCCATAGAAAAAATCATTAACATTTGAGCAGTCCATTTTCCAATACCTTTAAGATTTGATAATCTTTCACAAACCTTTTCATCAGTTAGATTATGCAAATCTTCAAGATTTAGATTTTCACTTTTTACCTCATTTGCAATATTTTTGATATATTCAACCTTTCTGAAAGTTAAGCCACAAGATTGAAGCTCATTATCATCAATATTTAAAATATTATTAGGTGTAATATTACCTATTTTCGTTTTAAGGCGTTCATATATTGTTACATGAGCTTTTCTTGATATTTGTTGACCAATTATTGAATTGATTAAAGAATCAAATAAATCATTGTTTGTTTCTCTTTCTATAAAACCGACAATATCAATAACTTCACCAAGTTTTTTATCTTTTGCTTTTAGATGATTTAAATGTTTTTCATCATAAGTTAAATAAGAAGATACCATACCAAACCTTTTTATTTATTATTTAATATTTCTTTTGTTAGATTATTTAATTCTTTAATTGTTAAATCATCATTATATACACCTGCACATACAATATATCCAGAAATTGGGTAGATATAAGATACTTTTCTAATACCATTATTTGTTCCCGGTTTTGGCCAAGTAAATTCCATCCATCCACCACCATTTTTTGCGAGTGCAAGAAGTTCTTTTCCATATTCTTTTTTATCCCAATCAAGATGTGTAGACATATTTCCACCTTCACGCTCTCTAAATGCTGGGTTTGATAAAACAATATTTGTGTTGGCATCAACTAAAAAGATGTATGTATCTTTCCAAGTGTATTCAGATTTATTATTTCTTAAAATTGGTAAAGCTTTATTACCTTGCTCTTTTAATAAATTAGCAGCTTTGTGAACTTTTAAGACAACTTCTTTTGGGGTTGCTTCTTTATTCGTGCAAGCTGTTAATGTAATAAATAAGGCTATAGTTAATGTTAAAATTTTTTTCATTATTTTCTCCTAAATATATATTTTATAACATTACACTAATGATAAAGAAAAAAGAATAAAAATCTTCTCAAATTTTCACATCTAATTTTTTTATAATAAAATACATTCATTCTATTATATCTAATTCTTCAAGCTTTTTTCTTAATATTAGATAAAAAACTAATCATTTAAGCATAAAAAAGGGGTATTAAAATTAATTAAT
>CAYJFW010000037.1:0-5705 GCA_964369895.1 uncultured Bacteroidales bacterium | reverse complement strand
CCATTTTTACACCTTCTGAAAAAATGCTTTGAGTTAAAACAGTTGCGGTTGTTGTACCATCACCAGCATCAGTCGCAGCCTTAGATGCAACTTCTTTTACTGCTTTTGCACCCATATTTTCAAATGGATCTTTTAAATCTGTTGTTTCTTTTGCAACTGTTACACCGTCTTTTGTTATTTTTGGTGCACCGTATGCTTTATCAATCATAACATTTCTACCCTTTGGGCCAAGTGTTACTTTTACTGCATTTGCAAGTGTATCAACACCCGCCTTCATTTTATTTCTTGCATCTTCACCAAATTTTATAATTTTTACTGACATTTCTACTCCTTTTTTATTCTGTTATAATTCCAAGAACATCTGTTTCTTTCATAATTACTTTATCTACTCCATCAAGCTTTATTTCAGTTCCACCCCATTTTGAAAAAAGGATTACGTCCCCTACTTTTACACTTATTGGTTGTTTGTTTCCATTTTCAAGAATTAAGCCTTCTCCAATAGCCAACACTTTACCACGTGATGGTTTTTCCTTTGCTGTATCAGGAATAATAATTCCGCCCTTTGTTGTTGTTTCTTCTTCAATTCTTTCAACAAGAATATTATTGAAAAGTGGTTTAAAATTCATCATATACCTCCATTAAATTAAAAGTCTTTATAATATATAGTGAATAATATCCCTTTTTTCAAGGATAATATTATAAAAAATTATTCAAACATAATAAGTAATATTATAGCTATAATAATCATAAAAATAGTAAGATTTGTTTTTTTATTTTTTTCATATTTAATTCCTTTTTATTCTTAATTATAAATTATAAGACAATAAAATTATTTTCAAGTATTATGTTTATATTAAAAATCACTTTAAAGGCGGTCATCCTTTCAAAGTGTTATATTTAATTTCTCCCTCAATGTATGAAACTATAATATCACGATTCGCAACTTTTTGCAAGCACTTAAAATAAAAATAATTGTTTTTATATCAAAATATGTTATAATAAGGATAAATAAAGGAGTTAAAAATAAAATAAGAGGAGTTTTATAATATGAAAAAAATACTATTCATTGCAATTATCACAGGCTTTTATACTGTTTCTGCAAATGCTGTTATATATACAACACAAGAAATATCTGTTGGAAAAGCAACATTTGAATGTCAAAAAAACAAATGTGAAAAAAAAGATGGAGAAGTAGAAGAAGGTGTAAAATTTGAATATATATCACTTGCAACATCAAATTCTGGAAATTCTAAATCAAAAAAAAGATATAATTGTATCACAACAAAAGATGGTGCAAAATGTAAGGCAAAATATAACTAAGGCTTATTTAAAACCTTAGTCGGATCAAATAATTCTAACTCTTTTATCTCAAAGGTATCAGAGTTTTTTTCTGGTCGTAATTTTACACTCCACGGTCTTATACCTATATAATCTTTTATTGTTTCATATCTGTAATTTTTATTATTTATATAAAATTGTACGCCCATACTTTCTTTTAAAAAGATTTTATCAAAGACAGGTTTCTTACATTTATAAAATGCTTTTTCTTTATCAAATGTTGTAAATATAACATCTGATTTTAAACATGCTTTCTTATAATCCTTATACTTATCAATAAATGAAATATTTGTATTATTTATAGTATATTCAGTCTTAGTTGTTGTTTTAAAACTATTGTCCCCTACACTTTTTACCCAATCTCCAATAACCATTTTTGAATGAGGATATTTTGAAAGATTTAAAGTTACAAAACCATTATTTGTATTTATTCCAAAAATATTCCCATAACTATTTACAAATACTGTTGCTTTTGGTGATATTGCATAATTTATTCCACCAAGTATTAGAAGTAATATCCCAAAACGTTTCCATTTTCCTTCCCAAAGAAAGAACCAAATAAAACCAAAAACAATAAAAATAAGCGATAAAATGCTCATACTTTTCATATCAATAGAAGCATAAGGTAAACTCCCAATTATATTTGCAAAATAATTTATACCCTCTACTCCAAATTCTGCAATTTTAAGAAATATAAAGTCAAGATTAAATGGCATAAACAAAAATGCAAATAATATTGCTGGCATAACAATAAATGAAAATATAGGAATTGCTGCTAAATTGCCAAGAACAGAATATATTTGAACATTATTAAAATTATATATAATAAAAGGAGTAATAGTAAGTCCAACAAAAAACGCAGTCAGTATATTTCCCCAGAAAAAATTAAGTATTTTAATAGATGTTTTTTTCATAATTTTATTTGCTGGATTGTTTTTTATAATCCACTTATCTCTAATTTCATAAAGTTTAATAAGTGTTATAACGGCAATAAACGACATTTGAAACCCAGCATTAATAAGAGCATCCGGCGAAAACAAAAGTATTAAAATAGCAGTTATAGAAACAAATCTAATTGATAAAGGATTTCTATCTAAAACAACAGCTCCTAAAGCAAAAAGTATCATTAAAAAAGCTCTTTGTGTAGGAAGTCTTGCACCACTTATAAAAAGATAAAATATACTTACAATAAGAGCAAAAATAACTGCCAATTTTTTTGTATTATATCTATTTGCAATTGGCATAATAAAAGCAAATAAAAATCTTATAAGAAAAAATGAAAAACCTACAATTAAAG
The DNA here is from genome assembly GCA_964369895.1 of uncultured Bacteroidales bacterium. GTDB lineage: Bacteria > Pseudomonadota > Alphaproteobacteria > Rs-D84 > CACZYB01 > CACZYB01. The sequence continues at coordinate 3,070 of CAYJFW010000037.1, read as the reverse complement.
TCATATGAAAACCAGATATAGCAAGAAGATGAGAAATACCTGAATTTTTATAATTCTCAGAAATTTCTTTTGAAATTGCATATCTTTCCCCTGTCATCATAGACATTATAACACCACTGGTATTATAAGAAAGATATGTTGAAATTTTTCTATTTATGCTATCTCTAAAATTTAAAAAACTGAAATAAACCCTATCAAAAAAATCATTTTCTTTTTGTGATTTTGATATTTTCCAAGGATTAAAAGATCTTCCTGATGCAGAAAAATTTTTATAATAAGAATATCTTGCAAAATTAAATCCACCTACAACACTTGGTTCAAAAGGAGGAATAAGAGATGTTTCAAAATCGTAATATTTTCCAATAACAGGATGCCCAAATTCTTTTGAAAATTTCACCCTTATTTTATCAAGAATTAAATGATTTTTTCCTTTAATTTTTACATTATCAAATGTAAATCTATAATCTTTATCAAAATCTTCTATATTTATTAATCTTGCACTTATATTTGAATTTTTTAAATTCTGTGAAAGTATGTTTGTATCCAAATTATTTGTTTGAAATTTGATAATAAAAAAACCTAATATTACAAAAAATATAATAAAATTAAGCGAAAAAATAAAATGTAAAAAATTATGTATAATCTGTTTTGGAAAATATTTATAAATAATTTTTATTGTGTATTTATAAGAAGTTATAATACATAACTTAATTTTATGCTCTATGTTTTGAATAAACTTAAAAAATCTATTATTAAAAAATTTAACAATACCTTTCCATATTAAATTTGTAAAATCAGTTGTTTTAGAAATAAGCTGATTTAATACAATTTTTAATTTATGATTTTTACTTTTTGATGTTTTAAACATACCTTTTGAAAATGTAAAAATAGATGTCTTTTTTACCCTTTTTATAATTGGTTTAAATACAGGCCTGAAAATCCATTTTAAACCTTTCCAAATATCACGCATCAAAGCATTATCATAAAGTATTGCAAAGTATTTTAAATAATGTGAGTATTCAAACAATGATACAATCCAACCACCAATAAAAATAAATAAAGTAATATGACCTAAAATAGGAAGCAAAAGTGTAAATAAAAATATTTTTATTATCTTTTTTATAATATATTTAATTGTTGAAAATGCGACAATCAATTTATATTTTTTAAATTTATCCGATGAATTTCCAAAATTTATAAATATTAAAACAATTAAACTGGCAATAAAAATAGAATATACAATCCAAGTTTTAGGTTCATTAAACAAAGAAAAATAATATCCTATACCAAGCCCCATAAATACAGGTATAAACAAAGGAAAGTTATTAATTTCCTCTTTTAAATTACCTGTTATATAAGAAAAAAACTTACTTAACATACCTTTTTTACCTTGTTTTTTTTATAAATACTAAAACTAAATATCTAATAAATCAAATAAAATAAAAAAAATAGTAAAAAAATCTTGAATATAAAATTTTTTTTGTTATAATACCAAACATTCTTGTTCGGGGAGTAGCTCAGCCTGGTAGAGTACTAGTTTTGGGAACTAGGTGCCGCAAGTTCGAATCTTGTCTCCCCGACCATTTTGAAATCAAGTACCCTTTATGGGTATTTTTTTATTTCTTAACAATATTCTTTGACACTTTATTTGATTTATGATAAAATTAAAAATAAATAAAAGGATTATAATGACTAAAGAAAATAACATACATATAGGAACAAGAACAAAAAAAACACCAGAAAATAAACTTGGTTGGAAAGATAATGTTTCTATTTCAAAGGATGAACCTTGTATTTTAATATTAGGAGGATCTGCAACTGTCGGAACAAGAAGTGCAAATGGCTATGCAAAACAAACAGAAAAATTATTAAAATATAATGAACTTGAAGATTATATAAAAATTTATTCTGCATATTATGAATTTTCTGATTTTAAAGATGTTGAAATATCAAGGGATATTTTAATGAATAAGTATGGAAGAAAAACCAATACAAATGAAACTGATTTAAAAACACCTGAATATATTAATAAATTATTTGACCAAGTAATACTCCCAAGAATATCTGATGAAAGTTTTAAAAATAAACTTGATGTTACTCAAGTTCTTAAAAACATAAGGAAACTTAATATAATTGCCCATTGTCATGGTGGATATGTTGCATTTAAACTTGAAGAAATGATGCAATCAAAAATGCAAGAACTTGGTTATTCAAAAGAAGATATGGATAAAATTCAAAGTCAACTTTTAATTATTGGTCTTGCTCCATATGCTCCACTTGGGATAAGTAAATCAACTTTTATTTCATTTGCTTCAATAAATGATGATGTTGTAGATCATGGAAATTTTTTCCATGAATATATAAAGCAAGAAAAAAACAATCCCAATTTTAAATTATCATTTTTTGAAAAAGATAAAGGAAATTTATTTTTAGTAAGACAAATTGCAAAAGGTGAAAATGATGATGCTTTTGACTTTAATATAGCAAACAAAGTTAAAGGTGATGCTTATAATGATTTTTCACAAGCAGCCTTATCACTTAAAAATATGATGTTAACAAATAAAATCAATTCAAATTTGGAACATAACTTTCTTGAAATGCAAGATGATGAATATACTGATGAAGGGTATTATTTAAATTATATTATTGAAAATATAACAATAAATGCAATTAAAAACTCCCTTAACCAAGAAGATGAGTTTACACCTCTTCCAAGCGTAAGAGATTTAACAGCTGATACAAAACTTTTTGATAATGCTCTTTTAAAAAACAATCAATCCCTTTGCAATTAAAACTTGCGATATTATATAAAGTGTAAACAAAAATAAAAATAATATACTATATTGTCTTGAAATTTTACCATTTATAGCAACTATTGGGAAAAGCAAAAGAGTTGATAAAAACATAAATAAATTATCATAAATAATAAATTGTTTTGGCACACTTACTTCTGTAATGCTTGATGTAACCCCCATAATAAAAACAATATTAAAAATGTTTGATCCAACAACATTACCAATAGCTATTGAACTATGTTTTTTAAATGCAGCAACAGCAGAAACAGCCAATT
>CAYJFW010000036.1:2937-5712 GCA_964369895.1 uncultured Bacteroidales bacterium | reverse complement strand
GGCATTGCAATTGTTTGCATCATAAAAGATGTCAGTATAAGCATACTTATTTTTTTATTCATTTTATGTTTCCTTTCCTTATTGAATACTTTCTTATTATATCCTATTTTTAATATGTTTTCAAATAAAAAAACCGCCCATAAGAGCGGTCTTAATTTAAACATTTTCAAAGCTTAAATTAGATAGTTTTGCTAATTGCAACTGCTGTATCTAACATTCTGTTTGAAAAACCCCATTCATTATCATACCAAGATACGATACGAACAAAATTACCTTCCATAACTTTTGTTTCATTTAAATCAAAAGTTGAAGAAGCAGGGTTATGAATAAAGTCAGAAGAAACCAAAGCTTCGTCATTTACACAAAGAACACCTTTGTATCTGTCTGTTTTTGATGCTTCTATAACTGCATTGTTAATATCTTCTGCTGTTACATTTGATTTAATAACAAATTTGAAATCAACAACAGAAACGTCAGCTGTTGGAACACGTGTTGATGCACCGTCAAGTTTACCAGCCAATTCTGGGATAACAAGACCAATTGCTTTTGCAGCACCAGTTGAAGTTGGAATGATATTCATTGCAGCCGCACGTGAACGGTAAAGATTACCTTTTAAATCTCTATCAAGTGTAACTTGGTCGCCAGTATAAGAATGAATTGTTGTCATATAACCGTGTGAAATGCCGAATTTTGAATTTAATACTTCAACAACAGGAGCCAAACAGTTTGTTGTACAACTTGCATTTGATAACACTTTCATATCTGATGTGATTTTTTCATGGTTAACACCATAAACAACAGTTAAATCAGCACCATTTGCAGGAGCAGAAACAAGAACTCTTTTTGCACCAGCATCAAGATGAACACTTGCTTTTTCTTTGTCTGCGAAAATACCTGTACATTCGAAAACTATATCAATATCCAAATCTTTCCATGGGTAATCTTTTGGATCACGGATTGCAAACATTTTTGCTTTTTGTGTGCCTGCAACTAAAACATCGCCATCAAGCTTTGCTTCTACAGGAAGTCTTCCGTGAACTGTGTCATATTTTAAAAGGTGAAGTGAATCAGAAGGTTCTGCTAAATCATTAATTGCGATGATTTCAACATCATTTCTTCCGCTTTCTACTAACGCTCTGAAAGTCATTCTTCCAATACGTCCGAAACCATTAATTGCTACTTTTACTGCCATTTTTTTAGTCCTTTCTTTTTGGTTTTAAATTTAAGTAGTTATGGGCTGACATTATACTTGAAATTTTATTAAATACAAGGATTTTTATTTGACGAAAAATTTGCTTGCAAATAAAAAGAATCTCGGTATACTTTCCCCTATGTTTTTAATCGAACTAAACTGTTTAAAAATTTTAAAAACAAATACTTACTCTAAGGGGGTGAAATAAATGGTAAAAGTTCTTGTACGTGAAAACAATGTTGAACAAGCTCTTCGTGTTCTTAAAAAGAAGGGTCAGAAAGAAGGACTTCTTCGCGAAATTAAAGAAAGAAGATATCACGAAACTGGCACTGCTAAAAACAAACGTAAGAAAAACGAAGCTGTTAGACGTGAAAGAAAAAGAATATCAAAAGAAAAACAAATCTTAGGTTTCTAATTCTTAAAAAACAAAACCTCCTTTTGGGAGGTTTTTTTTAAAACTATTGTAACAAATATTTAAGGTAAAAAATAACCCTCCGAAAGGAGGGTGCTTTTTTTTATTTCTTTTTCGCTGGTTTTGATTTTTCTTCTTTTTCAGCTTCAAGTTCAGCTTTTGCTTTTTCCTCAGCTTTTTCTTTAATAAAATCTTCTAACCAATGAATTGGATAATCACCTTTTACGAATGCATCTTCGTTAAGAAGAACTTTTTGTAAAGGTATTGATGTTTTAACACCATCAACAATAAGTTCACTTAATGCATGATACATTCTTGTGATTGCTTCTTTTCTTGTTGGTGCAAATGTGATAACTTTTGCAATCATACTGTCATAACAGCTTGGAATTTTATATCCACTATAAAGACCACTGTCAACACGGATACCAAGACCGCCTGGTGCATGATAATGTTTTACAGTTCCAGGAAATGGTACAAATGTTTCTGGATCTTCAGCATTAATACGACATTCGATTGAATAACCTTGTGGAATCATTTCTTCTTGTGTGAAGCTTAATTTTTCGCCTTCAGCAACACGGATTTGTTCTTTAACCAAATCAACACCAAAAACTTGTTCTGTTACAGGATGTTCCACTTGAAGTCTTGTATTCATTTCCATGAAATAAAATTCACCATTTTCAAACAAAAATTCAATAGTACCAGCGCCACGATATTTAAGCTTTTCCATACCTTTTCTAACAACTTCTTGGATATCTTTACTTTGTTTATGTGTAAGAATTGCAGCCGGAGCTTCCTCAATAATTTTTTGATTTTTACGTTGCATTGAACAATCACGTTCACCCAAAGTCACAACATTACCAAATTTGTCTCCGATAAGTTGTATTTCAATATGTTTTGGATTAACAAGATATTTTTCCATATAAACTCTGTCATCACCAAATGCAATTTTTGCTTCGCTTCTTGCAATTGGAAATTGTTCTTTTAATTCTTCTTCTGTAAATGCAATTTTCATACCACGACCACCACCGCCACTTGCTGCTTTTACAATAACAGGAAAACCAATTTCTTTTGCAGTTTTAAGGGCGTCAGTTATGTTATCCAAAGCACCTTTACTGCCTGGAACAACAGGTATACCAAGTTCAATAGCAGTTCTTTTTGCTTCAACTTTGTC
>CAYJFW010000036.1:0-2884 GCA_964369895.1 uncultured Bacteroidales bacterium | reverse complement strand
TAATATGTTCAGGAGTAGGTCCAATAAATTCAATTCCGTGTGCTTCTAACATTTCTGCAAATTCTGCATTTTCAGATAAGAAACCATATCCAGGATGCACAGCATCAGAATTTGTTACAACGGCTGCACTTATAATAGATGATTTATTAAGATATGATTCTGATGAAGGAGCAGGTCCAATACAAACAGATTCGTCTGCCATTTTTACATACATAGCATCATTATCAGCAGTAGAGTGAACTGCCACAGTTTTAATACCAATTTCGCGACAAGCACGAATAACACGAAGAGCTATCTCTCCACGATTAGCTATAAGAACTTTTTTAAACATTTTTCCCTCACTTATTCAATGATGAATAAAGGTTGTTCATATTCAACAGTTTCAGAATCTTTTATTAAGATTTGTTTTACAACACCGTCTTTTGTTGCTTTAACAGGGTTGAAAGTTTTCATTGCTTCAATTAAACAAAGAGTATCACCTTTTTTAACTGATTGACCTTCAACTATAAATGGTTTTGCACCTGGTTCTGCACTCATATAAACAACACCAACCATTGGAGATTTAAAAGCATTTGATAAATCAGCAACAGGAGCAGCAGCTGAAGCCGCAGGAGCAGATGACGCAGCAACAGGAGAACTCATCATTCCGCCAGCTATAACTGTACCACCTTTTGAATTTGAAATTTTAATACGTGAACCATTTCTTTCATATTCAATTTCTGAAAGATTGTGTTGATTTAAAAGACCTACTAATTCATTTACAAGTGAATTTATATCTTTTTGTTTTTTAAACATTTTATTTTCCTTTTTCTTTGTTATTTTTATTAAAATTTTTGAAAAGTATCATCCACTATATAAAATATTTTTTTAAATGTAAAGTAAGAATTCTTAAATTACTTAATTTTTATGGCAATATATAGGAATAATTTTATTCTGGGATTTCTGCGTTTTCAAGTATAGAAATCAGCTTTTCCATATCCTTTTCATCGATTGGTTCTTGGGAAGAAGGTTCAAAAAGACTTGAAATTTTATCAATTGATGACATATCTTCGTCAATATCATTAAGTCTTACAACTTCAACACCTTTTTCATTCCATTCAGTTGTTACATCAAAATAGTTCACAACATCACTTTTTGATAAACATACAATTGGTTTCACAGGCAGATCAATTTCGCCTTTTATAAGGTTTTCAATATCTGCTTTTGCTTCAATTACTCTTGAAATAGGAGATATTTTATTGCCCATATCAGAAAGCCAGAAAGGACTATCTTCACCACTCATCTTATCTTCTGATGCAAGCCAATTTCCTTCTGTTGTATCAAATTGTATAACTACTAATTTATCTTTTGCTGCTGCAAGATAATCAATGCCAGTTTTTCCTATTCTTATTTCGCTTAAAAGTTTAAAACCTGCAGAAATAAGGGTTGTTTCCATTTTTGAATTATCTTCTTCTGATATTTTAACAAAATTCATAGATGATTCTTTTTTCGGTGAAATGTCAATTGGGTTAAATGGTTTTAATATTTTTTCAGATTTAACTTCTTCTACTTCGCTTTCTTCAACAGTTCTTTTTTTCATTTTTTCAATTGTTTCACGAATTTTTGCTTGTAATTTTTCTCTTTCTTCATCGTCATTTATTTCTTTATTATCTTGATTATTAATAGGTTTAGGAGCTTCTTTTATACTCTCAGAAATTTTTTCTTCCTTAATAACCTCAGGTTTTATAACCTCTTTAATATCTACTGCTTTTTCTTTATTATCATACATAGAAAATTTTGTATCTTCTATTGGTAATGCTTTTTCTTTCTCTTCTTCTTTTAAAATTTCTTTTTGATTATCTTCTTTAACAGCTTCTTTTGCATTTTTAAGAGCCTTTGAAGTTATAGATTCTTCTTCAATATTTTCTTTTCTTTTAAAAATTTCTTTTAAATCCATATTTAAAGTAATAGATATTCCGCCATATGTTATAAATAAACTTCCACTTAAAACCATAATAAATGATAGGTATTTTAAGGAAACAAAAGCATCCCCAGTAATAATCTTTTCCCCTAAAAAAAGAAAATGTTTTAAACTAAACATATCAAATTTCCATAAAGAATAAGATATTTCTTTTATAAACCAAAAAGAAACAACCAAAAACATCCCTGCGATTATATAATTGCAAATCTTTGATTTATCGAATATTTTTTCCATTTTTAATACCTTTTTTTATTAAAACTTAACTTTATTTTATAACATAAAAATATTTTTGTCAATAATTTAAATAAAAAATCTTATACTTGAAAAATATTTCCCATTATATTAGAATAAACGAAACTAATAAAGGAAGATATTATGTCAAAAGAGACTATTTTAACAGGTGTAAAACCAACAGGAAATCCACATATTGGAAATTTAATGGGCGCTATAATGCCGGCAATAGATGAAATAAATAATATTTCTGGTGCTGATTCTTATATGTTTATTGCAGATATTCACGCATTAAATGGTGTTAAAGACAAAGATTTTTTAAAAAACAAAACTTATGAAATTGCTGCAACTTTTCTTGCATTTGGACTTGATACAGAAAAAACAAATTTTTACCGCCAATCTGATGTATCTGAAATTTTTGAACTTACATCAATTTTAATGAATTTTACACCAAAAGGTTTGATGAACCGTGCCCACGCATATAAGGCTGTTTTGGATAAAGATGGTAATGATGATAATGTTAATATGGGCCTTTTTACTTATCCTGTTTTAATGACATCTGATATATTAGCAATGGGAGCAACATTAGTGCCAGTTGGGCCAGATCAAAAACAACATATAGAAATTGCGCGTGATATTGCAAATGCATTTAATGTTAATTATAAAACAGATGCGCTTATACTTCCAAAAGAA
>CAYJFW010000035.1:1347-5723 GCA_964369895.1 uncultured Bacteroidales bacterium | reverse complement strand
AACCAAGTTTGGCAAAATGTCGCTAAATTTTGTCTTGAATTTCCATCCATCATAAGTTCATCTTTAACAACCTGATAAACGTTATTTGGATTTGACTCAGATTTCGGCATTTCATATTTTGGAAGAACAGAACCAAGCTCAATTGATGCAAAAACATCATCAGTTGATTTATATTTTACATTCATTGTTTTTTTTATTGTTTTTTTCGCTACCATAATATTTTTCTCCTTTTATTTTTCATAAGTAAATGGTTCAAAATCAGTATTTTCATTTTTCCAAGATTTATTTCTTAAACTGTAAATAACAACAGGTGTTAAAACAAAAATAATTGTTCCACCAACAAGGATACCAACCCAAACATCAGGATTTCCAATTGATATTTGTGAAGGTGGAAAATAACTTAATACAAATGCAAGTATTGAACCCAAAAGCCCAATTATTCCAAAAAACAATCCCAACGGAGCCTTAAAAGGTCTTTTTACATTTGGCCTAGTTATTTTAAGTTTTAAAAATGCAAAGAACATTAAAATATACATAATTAAATAAAGAGCAACAGTAAGAGCACTTAAAATCTGATATGCAGATTGAACACTTGGAAGAACAACAAACATCACAGATAAAATTGTAACAATCAATGCTTGTACAAGAAGTATATTTATTTGAATACCTGCCTTATTTTCTTTTTGCATCCATCTTGGAAGATAACCTGCTTTACCAACTTCGAGCAATCCTTTTGAAGGACCTGCAACCCAAGTTGAAACACCTGCAAAAACACCTATTGCAAGGAAAAAAGCCATAACCTGACCAAGCCAAGGTGCACCAAAATATTTAAATAAATCATTATATCCAACAAGCAAACTTTGTGTTAAATTTATTTCATTTTGCGGAATAACAAACCCAAGAGCCAAAGTCCCCAAAACAAACAAAGAAACAGTAATTGCAGATGCTATAAATATTGCACGTGGATAATTTTTTTGTGGATTTTCAATATCTTTAATATGCACAGCAGACATTTCCATACCAGCATAAAAAAGGAAAATACTAACTGCTAAATTAAGTGTTGAAAAATTACTTAAATCCGGAATTATATCAGTCGTTGCAATAGGAAGATTATTAACCCCACCTGTTCCAACATATAAAAACCCAAGAATTATTAATATAATACCAGGTATAATTGTACCAAGCATTGTACCCCATTTTGAAATTGCACCAGATGCTTTTACTCCGAATAAATTTGCAATTGTTGCAAGCCAATAAACACCAATCACAACAGCCAAAGTATAATACATATTAGATGAAAGTGCAGCATCTACTGTTTGATTTGGCCCCATAAATGCAATTGAAACAGCAGCAAAAGTAAGAACTGTTGGAAACCAAATTGAATTTTGAAGCCATTGCAAAAATATTGCTATAAACCCCCATACCGGTGAAAATGCTTCACCAACCCATCTAAACACACCACCTTTTTCTGGATATGTACTTGCCATCTCAGCAGAAACTAATGATACAGGTATCAAAAAAAATACTGCTGCAAAAACATAATAAAAAATTGAAGTTAAGCCATAAACTGCCTCTGCTGGAAGCCCTCTTAAAGAAACAACCGCAGCCACATTAATCATAGCCAATGTAAAAACGCTAAGCCCTTTTGATTGGACAGGTTTAGTTTTTTCTATTTTCATTTTATCCTCCTTTTATTGTTAAAATTATTTTAAAAAAGTATTTTAAACATAATAAATAAAATACTAATAAAACCTAAGAATATAAGAGGTATATTTGCACTCACCTTCTTTCTTAGTAAAAAATGTGATATAAAAATTGCCATATAAGAAATAAGAAACGCACAACTTGAAATTTTTGAAATAATATCAAAATTAACAAATATACATGACAAAATTGTTATAACTAATATAAATAAAAAACCTATATTAATTTTACTTGTAATTTTTTTATTAAATATTTTTGGAAATTCATCATAATCAGCCATAGATTCAATAATTTTAAATGATGAATAAAAAAGAGCATTAATTCCAGAAGAAAGCGCAAGCATACCAGCCAAAGATATAATTAAAAATCCTGCATTTGAAAAAAATATATTTGCTGCTTGAACTATTGATGTATCAAGATTTTGTTTCAAAGAAATTTCCGGAACAAAATTAATCACAACAAAAGCAAGCCCATTATATAAAAATATAACAAAAAATATTGCAATAAATATAGCTAAAGGTATAGTTTTCCTTGGATTTTTAAGGTCTCCTGCTGTATTGCTCATCACCCCAAAACCAGCATAAGCAAAAAATGCAAATGCAACTGCCTGCCAAAAATTTATATCTATCAAATCTTTGTTATCAACAACCTTATAACCATCAAAAAAATAAATAAATGAAAGACAAATAAGCACGCATAAAACAGAAAGTTTTAATATAACTAAAACACTTTCCATCTTACCAACAATATTTGAATTATAAATATTTAAAAAACCAAGAAATAAAATTATACCACTACTAAATATTGGAACAAAATTTTTTGAAAGTTGAAATAAATTAACTGCATAAATCCCAAATGACTTTGAAAGCATTGCAATTGAAACAATAAGTGTAAAAAAATAAATAAAAGAAAATATTATACTAAAAACTTTATTAAATGAATGTTTAAAATAATCAATAATACCACCGCTTTCTGGGTAAAGTTCTGCTAACTTTGAATATGAATACCCACAAATAAGAGCAGTTACACCAGCAAAAACAAATGCCAAATATGTATCATTTCCCGCAGACAAAATAACCTGCCCCAAAAGAGCAAATATCCCCGCCCCCACCATATTACCTATGCCAAGCGATGCTACATTTAAAAGATTCATATTTTTTACTGTCATATTTTTACTCCTTTTTCAATATTAATCAGTTTTTAAATAATAAGTCCATAAGAACAAAATCATATAAAAAGAAAACGAGGTTAGTGACATTTTGTAAGTTTTTTTAAGCGAGATTACAAGGATGGTAAACGGCATACTTTAAATATGTTATTTTTACCTTGACTTATACACAAAAGATTGCTAAAATCCCTTTATTCCAATATAAAAAATAAGAAATTGGGACCACGATAAATGATGAGTTTTCATCCTTTATCGCTTTTTGCTATATATTAAAAAAAAAGAAAGGATTAAATATGTCAGTAAAAATAAGACTATCAAGAAAAGGTTCAAAAAAACGCCCTTTTTATCATATCGTTGTTGCAAACAGCCGTGCTCCTCGTGATGGAGATTTCATTGAAAAAGTTGGAACATACAATCCAATGGTACCACGTGAAGATGCAAAACGTATCACACTTGTAACAGACAGAATTAAACATTGGTTAGGAATTGGTGCACAACCAACAGACAAAGTTGAAAGATTCCTAAGTGATGCTGGTCTTTTAGAAAAGAAATATGTTGTTAAAACAAACCAAACAAAAAAATCACTTCCAAAAGCAAAAGCTCAAGCTAAGCTTAAAGAAATTGAAGAAAAGAAACTTGCTGAAATAGAAGCTAAAAAACAAGCAGAAGAAGCAGCAAAAGCGGAATTCGAAGCTGAACAAGCTCCAAAAGAAGCTCCTGTTGAAGAAACAGCTCCTGCAACTGAAACACCAGTTGAAGAAGTAAAAACAGAAGAAACTCCAGCTTCTTAATTGTTTATAAATAAAAGGTTTTAAATGACACAAGAGTTAATTTTAATAGGAAAAATAGTTGCTGCACACGGAATAAAAGGTGATGTAAAGGTTAAATCTTACACAACAATTCCAACTGATTTTTTCAACTACACCCCTATTATGAATAAAGACAGAGCTGAAATAAAAATAAAACTTAAAAGTTCTAATAACTCTGATGTTTTAATTGCAACTATTGAAGATGTAAAAGACAGAAACACATCCGAAACATTTAAAGGAGTTGAGCTTTTCACTTTCAAATCTTCTATAATAAACGAAGATGAAAATGAAATTCTTTTTTCCGATTTAATAGGTTTCAAAATTATAGATGATAATAATAATGAAATTGGATCTGTTTTTGACATTCAAAATTATGGTGGCGGCGATATACTTGAAATCAAATTGATTAATAACGAAAAAACTGCCCTTATATCATATAATGATGCTTCAATAATTGAATTAAACACAAAAAAAGGATTTATAAAAATTGACCAACAACATTTGTTACAAGATTAATATTTTAACCTTATTCCCTGAGGTTTTTAAGGCATTAGAACATTCTATGCCAGGAAGGGCTATTAAGGAAAAAACATTAAATTTGAACATAGTCAACATAAGGGATTTTTCATCTGACAATTATAAAACTGTTGATGATGCGCCTTATGGTGGTGGAAGTGGCCAAGTTATAAAACCAG
>CAYJFW010000035.1:550-1337 GCA_964369895.1 uncultured Bacteroidales bacterium | reverse complement strand
TTTTAGGAAATGCAATTGAAACAGTTTATAACAAAGATAAACCAAAAGGTTCAATCATATATCTTTCTCCTCGTGGCAAAACTTTCAACCAAAATTTGGCTGAAAAATTATCAAAGGAAAATGAAGTAACATTTATATGTGGTCATTACGAAGGTATCGATGAACGTGTAATTGAATATTATAATATAGAAGAATTATCAATTGGTGATTTTGTTCTTTCAGGTGGTGAATATGCACTTATTCCCATAATTGACAGTATAACAAGATTACTACCAAATGTTCTTGGATCATCAAAATCATTAGAAGAAGAAAGTTTTTCTGAAAAACTTGATGGGCTTCTTGAATATCCACATTACACAAGACCTGAGGTTTGGAACGATTTAGAAGTTCCAGAAGTTTTAAAATCAGGACACCATGAAAACATTAAAAAATGGAGAACTGAAAAATCTTTGGAAATAACATCAAAAATAAGACCTGATTTATTAACAAAACAATTGAAATCATAAAATTTTAAGTTATAATAAAAACATTAAAAGAAAGGCAAAAAAAATGAATTTATTAAAAATGATTGAAAAGAAAAATGTTGAAAAGCTTTCAACACACAAAATACCAAACTTCAAAGCTGGTGATACTTTAAAAGTTCACACAAAAGTTATAGAAGGTAAAAACGAAAGAATACAAATTTTCGAAGGTGTTTGTATCGCAAAGAAAAACAAAGATATTAATTCTTCTTTTACAGTTAGAAAAGTTTCTTTCGGCGAAGGCGTTGAAAAAGTATTTCCACTTT
>CAYJFW010000035.1:0-540 GCA_964369895.1 uncultured Bacteroidales bacterium | reverse complement strand
GTTGTAAAATATGGTAAAGTAAGACGTGCGAAACTTTATTACTTACGTTCACTATTTGGTAAAAAAGCAAGAATTGCTGAAGATCTTGCAACTGCTCAAAAAGTACGTGAAGAAAATGCAAAGGAAAAAGAAGCAAATAAATAATTAATTTTATTTTTATGAAAACGGGGGTCATAAAATGGTAGGAAAAAACAAAGAATTTAAAACTTTTTATAGTAAAATATCAAGAACTTTTCTTAACTTCTTTATGGCCCTAACTAAAAATAAAAATCCTTTGGAAACAATTATTGGTTTTGCAATACTTTTTATTGCATCATACTTTTTGATTTGGGGAATTTTAACCGCAAAAACAAATAATATTAAAGGTTATAACATATACACAAACTTTGCATCAATTGGTGGACTTAGCCGTGGCGCAGATGTTGATGTAAATGGTGTAAAAGTAGGAAGTGTTATTGAAACAAAATTAAACCCAAACGACTTTACAGTTGACGTAATGATGTCAATAAACAGCAATTACAAATTTCCAGAAGATACATA
>CAYJFW010000034.1:0-5758 GCA_964369895.1 uncultured Bacteroidales bacterium | reverse complement strand
TATTATTGTTTTTTCATTTGTAACTGGCATTTATTCCTCCGTATATTTTAATAATACAAAATTTTTTTATTAAATACAAATATTTTATTTTAATTGATTGAAAATTTAATATCTTTGTCTTATACTTTGTTTGTAATATTTTTTATAAGAGGTAACAAATATGATTATTAAATGTCCAAAATGTAAAACAAGATTTGAAATAAAACAAAATGATTTTTCAAATAGCGAAATTAAGTTTCAATGTGCTGAATGTGCATATGTTTGGGTTGAAAAAATAGCTGAAGAAACAGTTGATTACAAACTTAGTCGTGATGCAAAAGTTGCAATTAGTGAAAAGCTTCCTTCTATGTTTGTGCAAAATAAAAAAGAAGTTGAAAAAGTTAATAACCAAGACAAACTTTTTTCCCTTAGAAATTTAGTTGTTTTTTTGCTTACTATATTTTTCTTTTTTGTAATATTTTTTGTTTTTCAAATGGTTGTTATAAATGATACATCTGATAATTTAAAGGGTATGTTGGATATTGTTTCAACAAAAAAGGAGAAAGAAAATAAGCTTTATATTGAACTTGCAAAACCTTTGACTATGGTAAAAGAAGGTTCAAATGAATATATTATAATTCGTGGTTTTATTTATAACCAATCTGAAAATGTTGCGGATATACCAAAACTTGTTATAAGGCTTGAAAACAGAGAAGAAAGAGTTTTACAAGAACAAGAAAGAGAGGTTGAAGTAAAAAAACTTAACCCAGGGCAAAAAACAGATTTTATGTTCAAAGTATTTAAGTTTTCATCACAGGTTGCAAGAGTTAAAGTAGAGTTTGCCCCTAAAAATAAAATTTAATTTATGAGGTGTTAGTATGAAGATATTGATATTGATTTTAGGAATTGTTTTTTCAAGCAATCTTGAAGCTGCTTCTTGGTCTAGTCAATTTAACACTTCTACTCAGCAATATAAAATTTATATTCAAAGTGATGATAAGTTTAATTTTACACAAGGTTATTATCTTACAAGTTTTCCTTGTTATGGTGAATATTCACAAGAGTTTTATAAAACAATTGTTGGAAAAAATAATATGATAACTTTGTTCTGTCTTTTCCCGCCTGAAAAAATTTATATAAGTTATATTACAAAACCAATAGGAACTTTTGTTTCAAGAAATGCTGTTGCTGAAGGTTATATGCATTGTCCTGTTAAAATAGTTGGAAATACTGCAACAAGTTCAATACCAAGAATGCAGGTGAAAATTCAAGATTGTGAAAAAAAATCGGTTAATAGGAATGCCAATAGAGAAATTATTGAAGAATATGATGGAATAGAAATATAATGGAAAATGTTTTTAATTTAAAAGTAGAAGAAGAGTTTAAAGGTTTAAGGCTTGATAAATGGATATCAACAGTTTTGCCAGATTTTTCAAGAACAAAAATTCAAAAGCTTATCAAAGATGGTTTTGTTTTGGATAATAATGAAGAAGTAGTTGCAGATCAAAATTTAAAAGTTATTGTTGGAGATGAATATATTATTTCAATCCCAGAAGAAAAACATGAAAGTTTAATGGAGCCAGAAGATATTCCTCTTGATATTTTATTTGAAGATGATGATATTATTGTTGTAAATAAATCTGCTGGTATGGTTGTTCATAAAGGTGCAGGTGTTAAAAATGGGACTTTGGTTAATGCTCTTCTTTTTCATTTAAAAGGTAATATTTCATCAATTGGAATGGAAGCGGGAAGACCGGGTATTGTTCATAGACTTGATAAAGATACCAGTGGTGTGATGATGGCTTGTAAAACAGATAAGGCGCATTTGGAAATGTATAAACAATTTTCAAATCATAGTGTGAATAGAGATTATTTAGCAATTCTTTGGGGAATGGCTAATCCAATAAGTGGCAGAATTGAAAAGAATATTGCAAGGAATCCTAGAGCTAGACAAGAAATGACAGTTGCTGTTAATTCTGGAAAACATGCTGTTACAAATTATGAAACATTAGAGATTTTTAGTGGCGCAAAATTTAAACCTTTGTCTCTTGTTAAATGTAAACTTGAAACAGGAAGGACACATCAAATTCGTGTTCATATGTCATCAATTGGTGTTCCAATTTTAGGCGATAGTGTTTATGGAAATCCTTCAAGACATATAACACAAATTGAAGATGAAAATGTTAGAAATCTTGTAAGAGGTGTTAAAAGACAAATGCTTCATAGTAAAAATATAGAATTTATTCATCCTATAACAAAAAAAGTTATGAAATTTAATGCTGATGTTCCTGATGATATGAAAGAAATAATAGAGTTTTTTAAAGGAGAGTAAAAATGGAAATGGTAAGAAAAATTGGAGCTATGGGGATAGGTTTTATTAAAGATTTTTGTTCGTTTTTGGTTTTTTTAACACAAACAGTTCATAATTGGTTTTCACCACCTTATTATCCAAGAATATTTTTAAGACAGATTATTGAAATTGGTTTTTATTCTCTTCCTGTTGTTGCACTTACTGCTCTTTTTTCTGGTATGGTGCTTGCTCTTCAAAGTTATTCAGGTTTTTCAAGATTTTCAGCAGAAGGTGCTGTTGCTACTGTTGTTGTTATTGCTGTAACACGTGAATTGGGTCCTGTGTTTGCAGGTCTTATGGTTGCGGGGCGAATCGGAGCTACTATGGCTGCAAGTATTGGAACAATGAAAGTGACAGAGCAGATTGATGCCCTTAAAACTCTTTCTATTAACCCTTTTAAATATATTATTTCACCAAGAGTTTTAGCAGGTATTGTTATTATGCCTTTTTTAGTTTTAATTGCTGATATTATTGGTGTGTTTGGTGGATTTTTGATTGGAACAACAGAGCTTGGCTTTAACCCTTATATGTATATAAAAAGTACATATGATAATTTATTAATAGCAGATGTGATAGTTGGTCTTGTTAAGGCTTCTGTTTTTGGTGGAATTATAACTCTTATGGGATGTTATTATGGTTATTATACAGAAGGTGGTGCAGAAGGTGTTGGAAAATCAACAACAAATGCAGTTGTGTATTCATCAATTTTAATTTTGATTGCAAATTATTTATTAACAGCACTATTTTTTGATGCATAAGGAGATATATAAAAATGTCTAAGAAAAAAGAACCGGTAATAGAACTTAAAAATGTTTATAAATCTTTTGGTTCAAAATATGTGTTAAGGGATTTTGATCTTACAATTTATAAGGGGCAGTCTGTTGTTATGCTTGGGCAATCTGGTATGGGAAAATCTGTTAGCACAAGATTGATGCTTGGATTAATGGATGCAGATAGTGGCAGTATTAAAGTTAATGGTAATGAAATTTCAAATTATACAGAAGAAGAATTTTATGAAAATAACAGAAAAATAGGAATGCTTTTTCAAAATGGAGCTTTGTTTGATAGTATGACTGTTTGGGAAAATGTTGCTTTTTCTTTGATTAATGTTGATAAAATGAATCCTTTTAAAGCAAAAGAAGTTGCGATTGAAAAATTGGATTTGGTTGGGCTTCCTTCTAAGGTTGCAGATATGATGCCAAGTGAGCTTTCTGGAGGGATGAGGAAAAGAGTAGGTTTAGCACGTGCAATTGCAAATAATCCTGAAATAATATTTTTTGATGAACCAACTACAGGTTTGGATCCTATTATGTCTGATGTTATAAATAAACTTATTCTTAATTCTGTTAAACAGTTGGGAGCTACTGCTCTTACTATTACTCATGATATTGTTTCTGCAAAATATATTGCAGATAGAATAGTTATGCTTTACGAAGGAAAGATTATTTGGGATGGAAAACCAGAAGAACTTGATAATTCTGGAAATGATTATGTTGATCATTTTGTTAGAGGTAAATCTTTGTAACTCTTTATAAATACTAGTTTTTTTATTTTTAAAAGGCTTTTGCTTATGGTATTTAATTTTTAACTTGACAAATTAGATGATAATTGTTATTTTGTCTATAAATATAAAGGACTTTATTATGTTTAGAAAAAAAATAAATAGGGATATTAATCCAGAAGCAATATATATAAGAAAAACCGGTATTTATGCATCTCTTTTGCGTATGGGATTATTTCTTGTAGGTATTTTTATAATTCTTTTTATCTTGATGGATCAATTAAGAATAGTTTTTAATTCAAGTCAAATTTTAAATACTTTTATTTTATTTGTATTTTCATTTGGTGTTTTTCTTAATTTCAGAAATGCCGCTGTTTTGATAAATGATTCAACTTGGGTTAATGATTTTTTTAGAGGGGCAGAAAAAAATTCTCATCCTCCTAAGATTATCTCTCCGGTTGCTTTTTTATTAAGAGAGCATAGAAAAAATTATAAACCATATTTAGAAGCAAATACTATGAGGACTTTGCTTGATATAGTTGATTCAAGACTTTCAGATTCAAAATCTTCGTCATCATATTTTTCAGGTGTTCTTGTTTTCTTAGGTCTTCTTGGTACATTTTGGGGACTTCTTTTAACAATTGGTTCATTTGGTGATATTGTTAAAAACTTAAATGTTACAGATGGTAATATGGCTTTGATTTTTGAAAGTTTAAAAACAAATATTTCAAGACCTTTGTCTGGTATGGGAACTGCTTTTTCAACCTCTCTTTTTGGTCTTGGAGCGTCTCTTGTTTTAGGTTTTTTACAACTTCAAGCGACACTTGCTCAGCATTTCTTTTATAATGAATTAGAAGAAAATATGACAAGATATACAAGGATTGTTTCTTCTTCAAGTTTGGCAGAAGGTGATGGTTCAATTATTACATATTTACAAGCAATGTTAGAACAGACTGCTGATAACATTTATGTACTTCAAAAAACTGTTATGAAATCAGTTGATACGAATCAAGATGTGGCCAAAAAAATGGCAAGTATGGCAGAAGAAAGTTCAAAGCTTGCAAAACAGATGCAAGAAAAATTAAAGATGATGGAACGAATCTCTGTTGCTCCGGAAAAACTTTATCCTGTGCTTAATGATTTGGTAAAAATTTCAAAATCAGGTTTTGGTATGGATGATAAAACAAGAAATCATATTAAAAATATGGATTCAGGTTTAACTGATATGACAGATAAATTATCGTCTGATATAAGGTTGCTTGCAAAAACTATATCCATGATGGATAGTAAAAAAACAGATAAAAAATAGGTATGAAAATGAATAAAATAAATATAGTAAAAGTTTTTTACTTGGATAATTCTATTAATGTTTTAATGGATAATGGTTCAAAATATTTTCTTAATAAAGATGCACAAAATGACACTGAAATGTCTTTGAATAAATTTGAAATGATTTTGATGAATATGGCTCTTTCAAAAGTTTATGATTTAAAAAATCAAATACAAACAGAATTAAAAGAATTTTCATATGGAAGAGAAATTACAATCAGTTGTATTGATAATGAACTTAGACGTAGAAAAGTTAGATTAAATAGGAAAAGTGCATCAAAAAAACTTCCAGAAGGTATTCTTAAAAAAGCTTCTGATTTAATTGGAAAAGAGGTGTAAAATGAAAATGGATTTAGAAAAAAAACAAATAGATAGAAATATAATTCTTGAAGTTAAAGGACAAAGAATTGAAGGTAAAAACGCCTTTGTTGTTCGTTTTCTTTTTTCTGAAATATTGATGACAGAAAGTTTAAAAGATTATGAAAATAATAAAGATGATTTGTTAGAGTTGGAAAATGATTTGTCTTTTATGACATATGAAGAGCTTTTGAATTTATATAAAAATATAAGTGGAGCAATGTTTGTAAAAAATAAAGTAA
>CAYJFW010000033.1:0-5842 GCA_964369895.1 uncultured Bacteroidales bacterium | reverse complement strand
TCCCGATAATTTTTCTTCAATCCTAAGAAGATGAGCCGTCAATCTATTCTCAACATCTTTAAGACTTGGCATAGAAGCATAATTCATAGCCACATCAACACGAAAAGAAGCAATATTTTCAATCATTGTAATAGTATCTCTTTTCGTTTTCTGCTCTACTTCTTTTATAGATTTTTCAAGCTCACTTATATTGTGTTTAAAAATCCAAAAAACTCCCATAAACAAAGGAATTTCAACAACACTTATCCACCAAGATAAATTGATATCTCCCATAACATTCTCCTTTAAATATATTAAAAAATAAGAAAAACCCACCTTTTAAAAAAAAGATGGGCTTTAAAATAAAAAAACTAATAAAGACGCAATTATCCCATTAGTTGAAAATTACTATAGCACATTTTAATAAAAATGTCAAGAACAAAATAAAAACATTTTTTAAATTTATTACAAATTAAGAATATACCTAGAGTTTTTTAAAACAATATTATCTTTATTTTCAGAAATTTTTAATAATTTTCTTCTTAAATTATAAATATGTGTTGAAAGAGATTTTAAATTAGATTCGCTAACCCTTCCAAAAACATTTATCAAAATATCATCTGTTTCAATACCTTCTTTATTATTCATAAGCAAAGATAAAATTAAAAACTCCATATCTGTAAAATTAACAACTTCATTATTTTTTGAAATAGTTTTTTTAAATGGAAAAACTTCTATTCCATTAAAATATATAATATTTAAATCAGAAATAACTTTAACAACATCAAAAAAATCAATTGGTTTTAAAAAATCTTTATCAAGTATATTAATTCTATCATCAAAATCATTTATAACTAAGTCTGCTAGTTCGGCTTTATTAACAATAATAAAACCAAAACTTTTAAAAAGATTTGAAAATGAATCTTTAATTAAAACATCATTTGTATTTATATAAATATTTTTCATTAATTTTGATTATAAATTATAATATTGAAATTATAAAGAAAAAAATATAAACTATAACCTATAACCAAAGGAGACAATAATGAAAAAACTTTTATCACTTATTTTAATAACAACTCTTATGGGTTGTTCAGCAATTTATTCTCAAATGTCAAATTCTGAATTACAAATAACAACAAATATGACTAAAACAATATGGTTAACCCCTACAAACCCAGAAAACACAAGCATATTTATTCAAACAAGAAATACATCTGATAACCAAGATTTTAATGATCTAAATACATACATTGCAAAATCATTAAAAGAAAAAGGATATTTAATTACAACAAACCCAGATAACGCAACATTTATTTTACAAGCAAATGTATTAAAAGCAATCTTAACTGATGGTTCAATAAGCGAAGACAAAGCAACAAGCGATGCTGTTTTTGCAGGTGCAGGTGTTGGTTATGCAGTAAGCAGAAATTCAAATGATACAAAAGCAATTGCCGCAGGCTTAGCAACAGGTTTAATAACAATGTATGCAAATGCAAAAACAAAAAATGCAACATATATTGTACAAACAGATATTCGCATTCTTGAAAATGGGAAACCACACACAACTGTTTTAAATGTAAGTGCAAAACAAGTTAATTTAACAGTAAACGAAGCATCAAACAAAATGAAAGAAGCAATATCAAATTCTCTTTCAGGTCTTTTTTAAATTTAAAATAAATAAACTAAAAATTACAAAGCTCTTAAAACCTAAGGGCTTTTTTTTGATTTTCTTCTCATAGAAATAAAAAAATTTTTATGATATTTTAAAAAAAGGAGGAAATAAAAATGGCAAACATACTTATTATATATGGACATCCCAAAACAAAGAAAAGTTTTAACTTTGAATTAAAAGAAAAACTTATAAAAGATTTAAAAGAAAAAAAACATAATATTATTATACGTGATCTTTATGGAATAAATTTTAATCCTATTTTATCATCAAAAGATTTAGAAAATATTCATAATAATATCATGCCCGATGATATAAAAACAGAACAAGATTTTATTAAAAATTCAGAATATATAATATTTATATATCCTATATGGTGGACACGAGAACCAGCAATTATAAAAGGATACATAGACAGAGTATTTGCATACGGATTTGCATATAAATACAAAGATGGCGAAGTAATTGGACTTTTAAATGATAAAAACGCAATAATAATAAATTCCACAGGATCTCCTTATCCTCTTTATGAAAATAATGGATTTCACAAATCAATTAAAACATTAGTAGACGGAGGAATATTTGGCTTTTGCGAATTTAAAAAAGTAAAACATTTATTTTATGGTTCAATCACAAACATTTCTGAAACAGAATTTGAAACAAACAAACAAAATGCAATTGATGAAACAATAATTGAAATAGATGGAAAACAAAAAACATCCCCTTAAAAGGGGATTTTTTATTGATATCTCAATGCTTCAATAGGATCAAGTTTCGTAGCCTTTATAGCAGGGAAAATTCCAGAAGCAATACCAACAACAATTGCAACACTAAATGATATAAATATAGTCAACATTGAAATAGGAACTTCTTGTTCTAAAACTGCCCCACCTATCTGTGAAAGAATAATTCCTAAAATCATACCTGCCATACTACCAATAAATGAAATCAAAATTGCCTCTAATAAAAACTGAAAAAGTATATAAGAGTTTTTTGCACCTATTGCTTTTCTAATACCTATTTCTCTTGTTCTTTCTGTTACAGATACAAGCATCATATTCATAATACCAATACTTCCAACAATAAGAGATATAGAAGCAATCGCAGCAAGTAAAAGTGACAAATAAGTTCCAACAGATCTAACGGTATCTTGAAGCTCTGTCATATCATCAACTCTAAAATCATTTGGTTCACTTGGTTTCAATCTTCTTGATTGCCTTAATGCATTTTCAATATATGTTTTTGCCTTAGAAATATATTTTTCATCTTCTACTTGTGCCATAATATAACTAACTCTGTTTGGAATATTACTACCCTTTATTCTTCTTCTGTATGTAGTAATAGGCATAATAACAGTTTCATCCCTATCTGTTCCTGTCATACTTTGACCTTTTGATTCTAAAATACCTTTTATTGTAAATGGAACATTTTTAATCCTTATTACTTTTCCAATTATATCTTCATCACCACTGAAAAGTTCATTAACAATTGTCTTACCAATTAAAACATAAGGTGACGCAGCTTTAACATCTCTATCATTTAAAGGCTCACCTTTTTCCAAAACCCAATTACCAGTTTGCATATAATCAGGATTACTTGCCACAACCATTACAGAAGAATTTTCATTTCCATAAATTGCCTGTTCATATGATGAAACCATAGGCGAAGAATAAGAAATATATTTTAATTTTTTTATAACATCATTATCATCAGTTGAAACAATCGTTTGCCCACCACTATTAACACCTGATGTTGTAACTTTTTCCGGCCTTATCATAAGAAGATTGCTTCCCATACTTGAAAGACTATCATTTATCATACTTTGAACTGTTTGACCTGCGGCAACCATAATCACAACTGCACACACACCAATAATAATACCAAGAGTTGTTAAAAAAGAACGAAGCTTATTTGATTTAATTGAAATCCATGCTTCACGAAGAACAGCCTCAGACATATTGATTTTATTTTCAGCTATATGTAAATCTTGTTTTATTTCCATTCTTTTCTCCCATGAAATTCATCAACCGGACCATCATAATGAATTTCTCCATCCAAGATATAAATAAGCCTTTTTGCATATTTAGCAATATCTGGTTCATGTGTTACAAGAATAATTGTTTTACCTTCATCATTTAATTTTTGAAAAAGATTCATAATTTCAACAGATGTTTTTGTATCCAAATTACCTGTTGGCTCATCTGCAAAAATCATCTTTGGAGTATTAACCAAAGCCCTTGCAATAGCAACTCTTTGCTGCATACCACCCGAAATTTGATTTGGAAATCTATGAATAAAATCTTTCAACCCAACATGTGTTAAAATTTCTTCTGCCCTTTTATGTTGTGATTTCATATCCATCCCAGCATATATCAAAGGAATACAAACATTATCCCTAATAGTTCTTCGCATCAAAAGATTAAAACCCTGAAAAACAAAGCCAATTTTTGAACTTCTTATATCTGCAAGCTGATCATCATTCATATTTGAAACAACCTCACCTGCAATTTTATAAACACCATCTGTTGGTTTATCAAGACACCCCAAAGTATTCATCAAAGTTGATTTACCACTTCCAGAAGGCCCCATAATTGCAACAAATTCACCTTCATCTATTTCAAAATTAACATTTTTTAAAACAGGATAAGCCTCGCCTCCTGGCATCTGATAACTTTTAAATAAATGTTGTACTTCTATAACTTTTGGCATTTTGTTTATTTCCTATATTTTAAAGTGAAGGTCCACCACGTCCACCGCCGCCACCTTTACCACCACCACCCATCATGCCTTTTCTATTCAAAAGTTTTGATGCATCAAAATCTCCATTTGCTTCTAAATCACCTTCATAAACAAAATCAGAAATAACAGATTTTCCATCTTCAAACTCTTCTGATAAAATTTCTGTAAATATTCCATTTGTAATACCTACATTTACTTTCAAAGCTTTAATCGTTTTGGTTTGTTCATCAAAAATATAAATAAAATTTTGCCCAACTTCTAATTTTTTTCCATCAACATATTGAACATAAGTTGAAAGAACAGTGTCTGGCTTAAATTGTAAAACATAATTTTCCAAAGATAAAACTTTTTCTTTATTAAGAGTATCAATTTCAACAAACGCAGTCATACCAGGAAGTAACTTTTTTTCCTTATTATCAATTTTAATAATAACATTATATATCACAACATTTTGCTCTGTTACTGGATTAAGCCTTACTTCATCCACAAACCCTTTAAATTTTTCAAGTGGAAATGCATCAACAGTAAAATTAACAACTTGGCCTTTTTTAATATTACCAATATCTGCTTCTGAAATACTTGCTTCAATTTGCATCTGTGTTAAATCTTCTGCAATTGTAAAAAGAGTAGGAGCAGAAAAAGAAGAAGCAATAGTCTGACCTTCCTCAACATCCCTTGAAATAATAACACCAGAAACAGGAGATTTAATTTCTGCATACCCCATATTTCTTTTACTTCTTTCATTATCTGAAACAGCAGAAATATAATCAGCCTCAGCACTTGCTAAATCAGTAATAGCCTGATCAAATTCTAATTTCGCAGTATATCCAGCTTCAAATAATTTTTCTTCTCTTTCTTTATTAAGCTTTGCCAAATCAAATCTTGCTTTTGCTTGCATCATTTTTGCATTAGTTGAATTTATATCTTCTATCAAAAGAGACTTATCAACCTCTGCTAACAAATCACCTTCTTTAACATTATCATTATAATCAGCATAAATTTTATCAATCATACCTGAAAGTTGTGAACCAACCGTTACAACATTAACTGGATTAATAAAACCTGTTGCACTAACACTTGATTTAATATCTTTCTTTGAAATTTTTGCAAATTCAAAATCTGATGTTTTAAAATCAACTTTTGAACTTCCTCTAAAAATGTTAAATAAAATAAACAACAAAACAACCAAAGAAAAAATTATAAAAAACTTTTTCTTTTTCGAATAATATTTAAACATTTCTCTCCCCTATTTTAAATCACCAAGATTATTAAGATTAAGCTCTCCTGATACTTTTAACAAAGCAATTTTTGCAGTATAAAGTCCATAATGTGCAGAAATAAGTTCTTTTCTTGCATCAAGAAGTTTTGATTGTGCTTCCATCAAACTTATAATATCACCTTTTCCTGCTTCATAAGAACCAAGAGCAACTTTTTCATTTTCCTTTGCGCTTT
>CAYJFW010000032.1:0-5898 GCA_964369895.1 uncultured Bacteroidales bacterium | reverse complement strand
CTTTTGTACCTTCATCTAGTATGTCACCTTTTTTAACAGAAATTTCACTTAAATGTGAAAACAGTGTTGAAAATCCAAGGCCATGATCAATTTCAACAGCTAATCCATAATCGCCTCTTTCTCCAACTCTTGTAACTTTTCCAGCAGCTGTAACATAAAGAGGTGTTCCTATCTTACCTCCAAAATCAATACCATTATGCATAGCAGGTTTTTTATTAAAAGGATCTTGTCTTATACCATAATGAGATGTAATTCGCATTTTTCTAACTGGAGCACCAAGAGGAAGCATTGTTTTTGCCTTATCCAAACCTTCCCAAAGATTTACTTTTAAATTTGCTTTTTTAAACTTCAAATCAAGATTTTTATTTTCATCTTTTAAAAATACATTTTCATTTAACACAACATTTTTTTCTAATACATTTTTTGTATTTATATAATTGTTATATTCACTTTCAATATTTGCCCAATTTGTGTTTTCTGCAAAATCATCAATTGTTGAATTAACGTATGCAAGCTCAGTTGAAAGAAGAAGGCTGTTTTTAATAAGATTATCTCTTTCTAATTCAGTTAAGGTTTCATTTTTATGAAGAAGTGTAACAATATTTTTTTGTGATTTTTCAATTTTATCATTAACATTTTCAAGTATATCTCTATAAGCTTTGATATCTGCCATTGCTTTTTCAAATTTATTTTTGGCATCAATTACTTCTTTTTCTTTTCTTTCTATTACAACAGAATCAAGAAAATACATATTTGTTGTAAAAATAGTCCAATAACTAACTCCAACAATAAAAACAACGATAAAAGATTGTAAAAAAGGCGAAATTCTATAATAACTAAATTTTCCATTTTTGTTTGTTATGAAATGTCTTTCCTTAAAAACAGTAAAAAACAAATCTTTTAAAAGTTCAAAAACCGTCTTTTTTTCAGGGTTCTTTTTCAAAATTATTTTTTTCAATTTTAATCTCCTCAAATCCATATAATTATATGAAAAAATTTTAGTATAATCAAGCTCTTTATTTTACTGATTTTTTGTCAGGGTAAAAAGTAAATATTATACTTTTCCAATCATTATAAAATTCTTCTGGCAAATCATAAGGACTACAAATGATAAGAGCTCTTTTAGCACTTTCAGAAACAGCCTTAAAAGAAGGTGAACCAATATAATCTTTTTCATTTAATATTTGTGTTGCATAAACATTTCCATCGCTTGATATTGATGTTTTAATAACAATTTTCATATCTTTTATGTCTTTTGCCCCAGCATCAATATTCCAACAACTTCTAAGTTTTACTCTTATTGCATCAATATAAGATATAGCCATCTGCTGTTTTTCAAAATCAGTTGAATTTTCTTGATATGCTTTAACAGGTAAATCAAGGCTTGCTGCTTGTATACCTTTTTTAATTTCTGTTGTTTTTTCTTTTTTCTTTTCAAGTCCATCAACAGAAGCAAGTAAATCTTCAATACCGCCAATTCTTTCTTTTGCTAAATCTTTTTTGGGTTTGCTTTCTGATACAATTAATTCCTCTTCAATAATTTCTGTATCAGGAGTTTTTATTTCTTCTTCTATAATTTCTTCTTTAACTTCTTCTTCTATTTCTTTGTTTTCATCAGGTTTTACAGATGTTGTATCTGGTTTTGCTTCATCTTTTTCATCTACCACAGAAGGGGCAGGTGGAAGAACTGTTTTTTTTGCAATAACCAAATTTTCCAAATCAACAATAATTGGTTCATCATATTTAATTTCGTCTTTAAATGGATTTGTTTGTATAAATGGAAGAACCATGATAAGTATTAATATAAAAATATGAACAACAATAGAAAGCATAAAACCATCTTTTAAAAAAACAGGGATTTTATCAATACCTAAAAAATCTTTTAAATTGAATTTGTTAAATACTATTCGTTTCATATTTATTTATCTTTTATTGTTGTTTTAAGGCCAACTTTTTTAAACCCTGCTTCCTTTAAACTGCTCATCACAGATATAATCTTTCCATATTGGGTTTTTGTGTCACCACTTATAATTATTGAAAGTTTAGGGTTGTTTTTTAACATTAATATTAATTTTGATTTTAACTTCTTAATTGTTACTTTTTCTTTTCCAATATAAACATTACCTTTTTTATCAACTGAAATATCCACTGCTTTTTCTGCACCTTCAATTGCAGTTTTTCCACCTTTTGGAAGATTTACATTCATTCCAGTTGTAAGCATAGGAGCAGTAACCATAAAAACAGACATCAAAATGCACATAACATCAATCATTGAAGTTAAGTTTATTTCAGGTTTTTTTGATGAATATTTTTTGTATTTTTTAACTAACATTTTATACCTTTAATTGTTTATATTTTCATCAATTTGTCTTGAAATAATTGCTGTAAATTCTCCTGAAAAACCTTCTAATTTCATTGAATAATTTGATAAATCATTTGATATTTTATTGTATCCAATCACAGCAGGTATAGCAACAATTAACCCCAAAGCAGTTGTTGAAAGGGCAGTTGCAACACCAGGTGCAATAACACCCAAAGTAGTGCTGTTTGTTGCTCCTATAGCAGAAAAGCTGTTCATAATACCCCAAATTGTACCAAAAAGTCCTACAAGAGGCGCAGTGCTTCCAACCATAGAAAGAAAATCAATTCTTTTTTCAAGCTTTGACATTTCCTTTTCAATTGTAATATTCATAACTCGTTCTATTCTTTGATTAATATTTCCTGTCTTATGTTGGCTATTTTTACTTTTTAAAATTGCTGATGATTTTTTCCATTCTTTCATAGCGCTAATAAAAACAATTGCCATTGGATCCAAAGCTTTTGATTTCAAAGAATTAAACAGATCTTCCAAAGATCCACCGCTCCAAAATTTTCTTTCAAAAGCAAGACTTTGAGCCTTTATTTTTTTTAAAGATAAAGCCTTTTCAATAATAATTGCCCATGCATAAATTGATGCAAGTACAAGCATTATAGAAACAAATCTTGTCATAACGTCTGAACCAGAAAAAAGACTAAACATAGAAAAAGTTGATGTATCCATTTAATAAACTCCTTTTATTTTATTATCAATCAATCTTTTACATTACTTTTAAATAAAAAACAAGAGAATTTAAACATAATTTAATCATATTGACATACTTTATAAATTTTGTTATTTTCTTTATATAAATAAAAAATAGGATTTTAAATGAATAAAAAAGATGTTTCCCAATACAAAGAAATAAATGGTAAAATTTACCGAAAAAATGCAGCTATTATTGTTTATAATTCTGAAGGTAAAGTTTTATTTGCAAAAAGATCAAAAACAAAAGGAAATATTTCTTGGCAATTTCCGCAAGGAGGGATTGATCAAGGAGAGGCAGCCTCATTTGCAGCTCTAAGGGAGCTAGAAGAAGAAACAGGTATTTCAAATGCAAAAATTATGTTTGAAGATGATATATGGAGAGAATATAATTTTGAAAAACCATCATTTAAAAATCCTCAAATTATATGTGATGGACAAATTCAAAAATGGTTTTTAGTAAAGCTTTTAAATGATGATGAAAAAATAAAAATGCAAAAAACAGAATTTGATGATTATAAATGGATAAAATTAGAAGATATAAATATAAATGAAATTTATAGTGTAAAACAAAAAACATATAAAGATGTAATTGAAAAATTTACACCAATTTTAAATAACTTAATTAAAAATGATATGTAATATCGGGAATAACTTTAAAAAACTCTAATGTTTCAGAGGTTATTGCATACTTAGAAGGTAAAGTCACAGTAATCTTTTTTGTTTCATCAATAACTTCTAAATCAATACTTGTATAGCCAGGAGGTAGGTGAGAAAGTGTTTTTTTCAAGGCTCTGACACTATCTTTGTTTTCAATTTTAATATACATTTTTGAAGCTGATTCTAAATTAATATTTAAATTTTCCACTTTACTTCCAAAAAGAGTTGTTCTGCCATCACCTGGTTTTGCATCTGCTTTTATAAGCACAGGCATTTGATTATTTAATATTTTTTGAATTTCTTCAAAATTTTGAACAGGAGGTCTTTTTGAAAATTTACTATATGAAGTTTCTTCTCTTTTAAAAAACATAACATCAAAAGATCCTGTTTTATCACTTATTCTTGCAAGTATATAATCTTTACCGTTTTTCGAAGTTCTAGCTATTGCTGTTTCAACAACTCCAGAAATAGTTATTTGTTGATCTTCTTTCATTAAAGATAAATCCGAAGCATTTGTAACTTTTAAAATTTTAAGTGTATTTTCATAAACATCTAATGGATGGGCTGAAACATAAAAACCAATAGCTTCTTTTTCAAAATTAAGTCTTTCAAGAGGTTTAAAATCAACTGCTTCTTGAAGCCTTATATCATCTCTTTTAACTTCCATTTCATCTATGGAAAAAAGACTTGATTGATTTGTTTCTTTATCTTTGTTAATTGATGAAATATAAGATAACATATAACTAACATTTTCAAATAATTTATTTCTGTTTGGTTCTAATTCATCAAACACACCAGCTTTTATCATATTTTCCAATGTTCTTTTATTTACATTTTTTGGATCAATTCTTGATATAAAATCAGTCATATTTTTAAATTCGCCATTCTTTTCACGTTCAAGTTTTATTGCCTCTACAACGCCAACGCCAACACCTTTAATTGCAGCCATTGAATATCTTATGTTTCCATTTTCAACAGAAAAATATTCAAAAGATTTATTTATATCAGGTCTTAAAATTTTAACATTACATCTTCTTGCATCCTCTGATAAAATTAAAAGTTTATCTTGATCATTCATATCATAAGTCATTGAAGATGCAAAAAATTCAGGTGTAAAGTGAGTCTTTAAATAAGCTGTTTGATAAGATATCCAAGCATAACAGGCAGCATGAGATTTATTAAATCCATAATCGGCAAATTTTTCCATTAAATCGAAAATTTTCATTGATGTTATTTCATCAATATTATTTTCTTTTAAGCATCCTTCTTTAAAAATTATTCTTTGCTTTGCCATTTCTTCTTTAATTTTTTTACCCATCGCACGACGAAGAAGATCTGCACCACCAAGTGTATAACCAGCCAATACTCGGCCCATTTCCATAACTTGTTCTTGATAAACCATAATACCATATGTTTCTTTTAATATTGGTTCCATAAGAGGGTGTAAATATTCAACTTTTGCACCAAATTTTCTGGCAACATATGATGGTATACTATCCATAGGGCCTGGACGATAAAGAGAAACAAGAGCAATCAAATCTTCAATTTTATCTGGTTTCATATCAATAATAACGTTTTGCATACCTCTTGATTCAAGTTGGAATACACCAGTTGTATTTGATGTTGCAATCATATCATAAGTTTGTTTGTCATCAATTGGGATATGATCTATATCAATTTTAACCCCACGAGTTTTAAAGGTCATATCACAAGCTTTTTTAATAACGGTCAAAGTTTTAAGTCCCAAGAAATCGTACTTAATAAGACCTGTATCTTCAATATATTTCATGTTGTATTGGGTAACAGGCATATCTGATTTATCATCTTTATAAAGAGGTGTAAGCTCATCAATAGGTCTATCTCCAATCACAACACCTGCAGCATGCGTTCCTGCATTTCTATAAAGCCCTTCAAGTTTAACAGATATATTTAAAAGCCCCTTTAAAACATCATCATTTTCGACCATTTGTTTGAATTCAGGAATATGTTCTAAACAATTTTGAATTGTAATTTTTACATCTTTTCCTGTATCTTTATGTCTTAATTTGTTAGGGATAAGTTTGCATAAATCATCACATTTTAAATATGAGACACGAAGCACACGTCCAACATCTTTTATTGCATTTTTATCTTGTAATTTACCAAAAGTAATAATTTGCCCAACACTATCAAATCCA
>CAYJFW010000031.1:0-5949 GCA_964369895.1 uncultured Bacteroidales bacterium | reverse complement strand
GAATTCATCGTGCCTGAAGACAGCTTTTTTATGATGGGTGATAACCGTGATATGTCAGAAGATAGCCGTTTTTTAAACGAAGTCGGTTACATACATAAAAGAGATTTAATAGGCAAAGCAAAAATAATTTTCTTTTCTCATAACAACTCTGTTAATATTTTTGAAATATGGAAATATTTTAGCCCTATAAGATTTGATAGACTTTTAAACAAAATAAACTAGGATTTTTAAATGGCTAGAATAAAACAAAATTCCAAAATAAATTACGAAGCTTTTTTTGAAGTACTTGGTTACACATTCAATAAAACTATACTTTTAAAAAGAGCACTTACTCATTCAAGTTTTACAAAAAACAAACTTGATAATAATGAAAGACTAGAATTTCTAGGAGACAGAGTTTTAGGCCTTTCAGTAGCAAAACTACTTTACGAAAAATATCCTCTTGATGAAGAAGGTTTTTTAGCAATAAGACATGCAAATCTTGTATCAACAAAAACACTTGCAAGCATTGCTGAAAATATGTTTCTTTCATCAATAATTGAAATGTCACCACAAGAAAAAAAACGCAAAGGATATAAAAATAAAAACATCCTAGCAGATTGTGTAGAAGCAATACTTGGCGCAATTTTCTTGGACAGCGATTTTGATACAACATTTAAAGTCATAGAACGATTTTGGAAAAAACGAATTGAAAGTTCAAAAACACCTATAAAAGATTTCAAAACAACTCTTCAAGAATATACACAAAAAAAATCCGGCACACACCCAGAATATATAATCATATCAAAAGAAGGTCCTGAGCACGAACCTAAATTCACAATATCTACAACAATAGAAGAAATAACAGAAACTGCTACAGGTTCATCTATAAAAGAAACAGAACAGCTAGTAGCAGAAAAACTAGTAGAAAAACTTGGACTTATAAAAGAAGAAAATTAATTATTAAATACATTTATGATAATGAAAAGAAGCAAGAAGAGATGCCAACATTTTATTCTGTTTCATTTTTAAAATTTCACCTTTTTTAATTTTTTTATTACTAATCATAGTTAAAAAATCTGTGTATTCTTGGTTTGGTAAAATTGTTGATAACTTTTCAAGATCAAATAAAATTTCTCTATTTTCTCCCATTATACAAAAAAGACATGAAGGATCTTGCGATAATTCTTTATCACATTCACGACATTTTATTTTAGAAGCAACATCATTTACATGTTCTATAACAGAAGTTTCATTTTTAAGAAAATCATAACCTTTGTTAAAAATTTCTGTTCTTGAATTTACTGTTTTATTTTTTCTAGTATTATTCATTTTTATATTCATATCATTATCCTTTCATAAAAAAAATAAAATATATTATAATTTGTTTTACAATCAAGAAGAATAAAAGCTTAAATTTTTATAAATCAAAAAAAATAAAAAGACCACTTGCAAAAATTTGCGAATCGTGATATTATATATTTATACATTGATGAAAAGAAATAAACTATAACACTTTTGAATGATGACCGCTTTCAAAGTGATTTTTTATTTCTATATGCTTTTACTCTTTCTTAAAAGAAAAGAAGAGTAATAATAAATAAAAATAAAGCAATGTCAAGTACTTATTATATTTTTCTTCTAAAATTAAGAGCCTGAGAAATATCAGAAGGTAAAACAAAACTTCTCATTTCCATATCTGCAATTGTCCTTGCAACTTTCATTGTTTTGTAATAACCCCTTGCAGAAATCTTTAATTTTTCTGCTGATTTTGTAAGAAGAAGCTTCGCCTCTTCGGTCATATTAACACTTTCTTCAACCTGAGATCCAGAAAGAGAAGAATTAACAAAATCATTTCCAAAAAATTTTTTTATTCTTTGATTTTGAAAATCACGGGCAGCAAGAACTCTATTCCTTACCACTTCTGAACTTTCTCCTTCTTTTATCTTTGAAAGCTCCCATGGGTTTATATTTTCAACAGCAACTGTTAAATCAATCCTATCATAAAGTGGCCCACTTACCCTATTTTGATATTTTTCAGCACAAAGAGGAGCCAAAGCACATTCACATTCAGGTTCACCAAAATGTCCACATTTACAAGGGTTCATAGCAGCTATAAGCTGAAATTTTGCAGGATAAGTAATATGCCCATTCGCCCTTGCAACACTTACCATTCCTGTTTCCATTGGCTGCCTTAAACTATCAAGAGCACTTGATGAAAACTCAGGAAGTTCATCCAAAAACAAAATTCCATTATGAGCTAATGAGACCTCACCAGGCTTAGCCTTCAATCCACCACCAGTCAAAGCAACTTGCGATGCAGTATGATGAGGAGAACGAAAAGGTCTTGTAATACTAAGTCCATTTTCACCAAGTTGCCCCGCCACAGATTTAATTGTTGATGTTTCCAAAACCTCCCTAGGTGTCATAGGAGGAAGTATTGTAGGTAACCTTGATGCAAGCATAGATTTTCCAACACCAGGCGGACCAATCATCAACATATGATGCCCACCAACAGCAGCAATTTCCAAAGCCTTTCTTGCCATTACTTGGCCCTTTATATCAGCCATATCAACAGGATATTTTTCATCAAAACTAGGTGGATTTAAAGAATTTGCAACAATTTGAGTCCCTTTAAAATGATTAATAAGAGATATTAAATTAAGAGGTCCCAACACATTTGAATTGCCTGCCCACAAAGCCTCACCAACTTGATGCGACGGACAAATAATACCATATCCTTCACTATTTGCAAAAACAGAAGTAGGCAAAATTCCATTAACAGGTTTGATACTTCCATCTAAACCAAGCTCACCCAAAACCATATAATTTTCAATTTCTTCAGCAGGAATAACATTAAGAGCAGTCAAAATTGCAACCGCAATAGGAAGATCAAAATGAGACCCTTCTTTTAACACATCAGCAGGAGCAAGATTTACAATAATCCTTTTTGCAGGCAAACTAAACCCCATAGCAGAAAAAGCAGACTGAATACGCTCTTTTGCCTCACTTATCGCTTTATCAGGGAGCCCAACAATAGCAAATTTAGGAAGCCCTGATGAAATCATAACTTCAACCGACACTTTTATAACATCAATTCCTGAAAATGCCGGTGTAAAAATCTTTGCAAGCATAATATCCTCTTTTTTAATATAAGAACAAATATAAAACATTTTTATATAATTGTAAAGACTTTTTTCCTATAAACAAACTATAGATTGACAAATTTTAACATAAGTATAATATATAAAAAAAATTAAGGATTAAAAAATGAAACAATCAGACATAAAGATTACAGATTTATTATATTTTTATTTTAACACACTTGCTTATATGCCAAGAGAAAGTGAAATATTCAACAAATCAAAAAAAATTTTAAAAACTCCTGTTCTTCCACATCAAATAACAGAAGAAACAATTAAAAATATTGATACAAATACCCTAATCTATTATTTCCTAACAGCAAGAGATAATCTAACAAAATCAACATTTGAATTACAGAAAATAATGTTAGATATGATAAAAACTCTTGCAAAATCAGGTGACAGCGATGCTTGTTATGCAATGGCTCAATTCTATCACACAATAACAATGGGTATTTATTATAAAATAAATCCAACAGAAACATATAAACATGCAAAAAATAATTATTTAAAAAATGATAATAAAGTTGGAAACAGAATTTTCAAATCTAACATAGAAAAAAACAATCATTTTTTAAAATCAGTTATCGATTTTGATAATTTTGACAATCTTGAAAATCTTAATCCTCATTTAAAATTTTATGCTTCATATTTACTTTTAAATGAAGAAAAAGAATACAAAAGAGATATTTTAATGTCTGCTGCAAATATAAAAGATATTGAAAAAGGTATTTTAAATACTGGAAATCCAACAGCCCAATACTATATATCCCAAAGAAAAGAATTTAAAAAACATCATTATAAATTAATAAGATCAGCATCAAGAATTGATACACTAGAAAAAAAACCATATATAAATATTGGAAATCCTGATGCTCAATGGGAACTTTACAAAGAAGCATCAAAAGTAAAAAGCAGCGATAATAATTTTTTAGAAATATTATTAAGAGCATCTTCAAAAATAGAAGAAATAAAATATTACAACGAAACTGAAAATTATAAAGGTAATCCAAAAGCTTTAAATTTATTAAATAACAAATTAAGAGCAAGAAAAAACAAAGAAATATATCAAGAAGAAGCAAATATCATTGATGAATTTTTAAAACAAAGACCTGATTTACAAAGATAAAAAAAGCAGGTTTTAAACCTGCTTTAATTTTTATTTACAAAAACTTTATGCAACAACAGATGAAAGTTCTTCTTCTGATACATTATTAAGTTCTTCGTTATTATCTTCAAAAACAACTTCGTTTAAAATTTCTTTTTCAATAAATTCTAATTCAGCATTGCTTTCTTCTAAATCTCTGAATTCAATATTCTTTCTAAAACCTCTTAAAACTTCTTCTTTTATTTGAGGAATATTAAGCGCATCTTGTTCAATTTCACGAAGAGAAAGAACAGTATTTTTATCATTTTTCACTTTTTCAATCAAAGCAGGTGAACCATTATAAAGTTGTTTTGCGCGTTGTGCAGAAACAATAACAAGTTCAAATCTATCATCTACTTTATCGATACAATCTTCAACAGTAACTCTTGCCATTTTAAAAAACTCCTATTATTATATAAAACAGTTGTATAATTTATACATTAAAGATATAATCTTTGCAAGTTTTTTT
Organism: uncultured Bacteroidales bacterium; assembly: GCA_964369895.1. Classification (GTDB taxonomy): domain Bacteria; phylum Pseudomonadota; class Alphaproteobacteria; order Rs-D84; family CACZYB01; genus CACZYB01. Next base: position 1,211 of record CAYJFW010000031.1, on the reverse strand, counting down.
TTAAATAATTTAAAAGGTCAAAAATGGAAAAAACAAAAGTAATAACATTTGGTTGCAGACTTAATATTTTCGAGTCTGAAATAATAAGACAACGCATTGAAAAAGCAGGTCTTAAAAATGTTGTACTTATGCATACTTGCGCTGTTACAAGTGAGGCTGAAAGACAGGCAAAACAACAACTTAATAAAATAGCAAAAGAAAATCCAAAAGCAAAAATCATAATAACAGGATGTTCAGCACAAAATTCTGTTGATGTTTACAAAGAAAATAAAAATATATTTGCAATATTAGGTAACAAAGAAAAACTAAGTCAAAAATATTATAATGAACTTTCAACTAAAACTATGAAAAACGCCCCTTATATATTTGTAGGCGAAATAAAAAAATCTCCACCAGAAATGATTGAAGTAAAAAGCAAAGACGAACTTTTTACATTTGATGGAAAAACAAAAGCATTTGTTCAAATACAACAAGGATGTAATAACAGATGTTCATATTGTGTTATACCTCTTGTTCGCGGTAAAAATCAAAGTTTTTCAGAAAAAAGCATTTTAAATCAATCAAAAGCTTTTATAAAAAAAGGCTATCTTGAAATAATTTTAACAGGTGTTGATATTTCTGCATACGGAAGCGATACAAAAGACAAATCTCTTTTTACAATTGTAAAAAAAATACTTGATACTTTTCCTGAACTTAAAAGACTTCGCCTATCATCACTTGACCCAGCCAAAAGCTATGATCAAATACTTGGGCTTTTAAAACTTGATAAAAGACTAATGCCACATTTCCACCTATCTATACAATCAGGTGATAACAAAGTTTTAAAAGATATGAGACGAAGACATAACCAAGACGATATAATCCACCTTGTAAAAAAAATAAAAAAAGCTAATTCAAATGCATCAATTGGAGCAGACATAATTGTTGGCTTCCCAGGTGAAACAGAAAAAGAATTTAAAAACACTTATAATTTGATAAAAAAGCTTAAAATCACACATCTTCATGTATTCCCTTATTCTGTAAGAGAAGGAACCATGGCTTCTAAAATGAAGGATCAAATTGAAAATAAAATAAAAAAAGAACGTGCAAAAAAACTAAGACTGCTTGGCGAAAAGCTTAAAACAAAATTCATCAAAAAGATGAAAGGCAAAAAAACAACTGTTTTAGTTGAAGATAATAACAAAGGTTACACAGAAAATTATTTACCTGTT
>CAYJFW010000030.1:0-6258 GCA_964369895.1 uncultured Bacteroidales bacterium | reverse complement strand
CGGGTCGATTGGTTGCGCTTCAATACCTTCTGTTACAGATAAATCACAAAGTGTATCACCAACAGTCGCATCTTTGAACCCAGCAATTGAAACGATATCACCTGCTTCTGCTTCTTCTAGTGGAGTTTTTAAAAGACCGCGGAATGCAAGAATTTTTGTAATTTTTGCTTGTTCAATTGTTTTACCGTCAAGACCAATTGCTTTTACTGGCATATTCATTTTTGCAGTACCAGACATAATTTTACCTGTTAAAATTCTACCTAAGAAATTATCAGATGAAAGAGTTGTAGCAAGCATTGTAAATGGTTTATCAGCTTCAACTTTTGGTTTTGGAACATGTTTTATGATAAGATCAAAAAGCGGTTTTAAGTTTTTGTTTTCGTTTTTGATATCATCTAAGTTTTCAACCGCCCAACCTTCACGACCAACAGCAAAAAGTGTTGGGAAATCAAGTTGTTCATCTGTTGCACCCATTTTATCAAATAAATCGAAAATTTCGTTATGAACTTCGTCTGGTCTTGCATCGCCTCTGTCAATTTTATTTACAACAACCATTGGTTTTAAACCTAAGCCCAAAGCTTTGCCAAGAACGAATTTTGTTTGTGGAAGTGGACCTTCGGAACTGTCAACAAGAAGAACAACACCATCAACCATATTAAGTATTCGTTCAACTTCACCACCAAAATCGGCGTGCCCCGGTGTGTCTACAATATTAATTCTGTAATTATCATATTCAAGTGATGTACATTTAGCAAGGATTGTAATACCTCTTTCACGTTCAATATCACCTGAATCCATTGCACGTTCTTCGATTTTTTCATTATCACGGAAGGTTCCGCTTTGTTTCAACATCGCATCAACAAGTGTTGTTTTACCGTGGTCAACGTGTGCAATGATTGCTATATTTCTTATTTCCATAGTTTTTCTTTCATTTTTTATTTAAGTGTTGTCATAAACTACACCTTAAAAAAAATACTTTCAATAAAAAAGTATTTAAAAGAGCGATTAATTAAAACCGCTCTTGTCTTTTGTTTTTTTGTTATTATTTATCCCATTTACTGAGATAGGTTAATTATAACCTTAAATATTTATATATGCAAGAAAAAATTTATTATCTTTCTTACCTTTCCCCTCTTAATCTTTTTGCTTTTTTAAGAAGGCCTATAGTATATGTTTTTTTTTCATCAAGAATTTTTAATGCTGTTTTTTCAAGGTTTACAACTGAAACTTTTAAATCTTGAAAATCTTTTTCAAGAATTTCAATTTCTTTAAGATGCACCTTAGAAGTAAATGGTTTCATATTTTGAGTACGAATATCTTTTGGTGTCATTTTATCTTTTAATACAAAGGATGAAGGATCAACAAAATATGGAGTATTTTCAAAATTTTCTATTTCTTTTAAATATTTTTTTTGAAAAAACTTATCTTTTAATAATATTAATGATAGTAATATAGGATACCACCATACTTTTTCTATTTTTATACGACCTTGCTCTATATTATTTTTTGACATTTATACCTCTTTTGTTTTAAAAGAGGTAATATATAAAATAAATTAGCCGTTTGTAAAGTCTTTATTTTTTTATTTCTGCAATATATGATATAGGAACAAGAGTTATTCCTTTTTCTTTAAGAGTTGGAAGCCATTCTTCCAATATTTCAATAGTATTTTCCCTTGGATGACCTATTGCAACTGCATAACCTCTTTTTTTTGCAATTCTTTCAAGACTTATTAAGCTTTTTTTAATAGATTCTTTATCATTATCGTCATCTAAAAAAATATCTCTTCTTGCATATGGAAGTTTTACATGCTTAACAATTTCTTTTGATTTGTATTTTGGTGTAGTAAGACTGTCTACAAACATTAAACCTTTATTTGAAAGATGCTCAATCACACCTGACATAAGCGGAGTATTGGCTGTAAATTTACTTCCCATATGATTATTAATACCAACATATCCTTCAGCACGAGCAAGCATTTTTTCAAGTAAAGCAATGTTTGCCTCACTTGATTCTTCTGTTGATAAATATTCTGGACCATAATCATATGTATTATTTAATGCTTCCATTGGTATATGAAGTAAAATTTCTTTTCCTTTTGTTCTTGCGAAATCTACTTGAGATGCAAGATTTGGTGAATGAGTCAAATATGATGGAGTTAAAAGATATGGCAAAGATAATATTTTTTGTGTGTTTACCATATTAACTCCCATATCATCAATTATCAGCGCAATAACAGGAGTTGTTGGTTTTTTATCTAATATAACTTTATATTTATTAAAAGGAGTTGGAACAAAAATTTCCTCTTGTTCTTCTTTTATTTCTATTTGTGGAATTTCTTCTGTATGAATAATTTCTATTTTAGGTTGAGGTTTTTTCTTTTTTATTAAAGTGTTTTTAACAAGAAAACCAAGCAAAATACCAGAAATAAAAATTCCAATAAAAATTATTAAAAATAGTTTAGGCTCTATTCCTAAGCTTTTTAATACTGATAAAATGTTAGATTGTTTTTTCAATTTTTACCCTTATATAAAAAGTGGCGGGAGTGAAGGGGCTCGAACCCTCGGCCTCTTGCGTGACAGGCAAGCGCTCTAACCAGCTGAGCTACACCCCCACTTTTTGGGCATCTTTTAAAAAGATAGACATATTAAACACTAAAAAAAATTAAAAATCAAGAACTTTTTTTATTTTTTTAATAAATACATCTAAAACCATACTCTTTAATAGAACTGCCTTTTGTTATTATTTTATACCCACTAGCAGGAGTTTCTCTTACAAGTTCAACAGATGGGCGTTCATAAAGTATGATTGATTGTCTTGCTTTTCTTCCACAAATGCTCTTCATAACTTTGTTTGCTACATTTTCTAACATATCACTAATACTACCATCAGCATTACTGTTTAAATGTTGTGATTGTATGAACTTAAGCCTCATTTCTTTTACGTCACGATTGCTTTTTAAAACTTCTACTCTTACATTATTCCCACGATAATTTTCCCAGTAAACATTTACCATATCCGGTGTCCATTTGCTAACTGAATTATAAATATCTTGATCTGAAAGTTCCCTTTCATAATTTAATGTATCATAATCAATTGATTGAAAGTATTTTTGTTTTATTGCAGGTCTGTTTATAACAATATTTGTTGCTGATGGATTAATATCTGTTTGATATGTTTGATTTTCAATCATAACCGCATTTTTTGGAAGTTCAACCTGTGAAGGATTAACATTAAATTTAGTAGCAGCTGGAGTAATATCTTTTATAGCCGGTTTCGCAGGCAATTCCTTAGGGTAGCCATAAGTGTTAATTTCTTCATCCTCTTGTTCCCAAAAAGACCAAAGGTTTGCCTTTGATTGTGTTGAATAACAAAATAACGACAATATCAAACCTAAATTTAATAATTTTTTCATAGTTTCTCTCCTATACTCTTTGCATTATAACATATAAATTAAGATATGACAAACAAAAAAATATAAAAGATTAATTAGTATTGACAAAAACATCTTTTATGTTATATAATTAGTTATTATTTAGCATTAAAGGATAAAAAAATGAATAAAATTAAATTAACAACAGTAGAAAATGATTTTTTAAAGGCTGCATATAATGGAGATTTGGATTTTTTAAAACCTTCTAATTTAACCCCTGAAAAAAAATTTTATATAAACCAAGAAATTAGAGACAAAGGTTTAAGTATAGCAGCAGCTGAAGGAAAAACAAAATTTGTTTATGCTTTGAAAAATATGAGTAATTTAAATGCACAAAATGAATCTGATGCAAATACTCCTTTGATGAGTGCAGTTATTGCTCCACATTTTCCGGTTGTTAAAACACTTATTAAACTTGGCGCTAATGTATCTGTATTAAACAAAGATGGGCAAACAGCACTTGATCTTGCAATAGACCATTTAGCTCATAGCATAGAAATAGATTTTAAACATGAAATTCCTATTTATAAAAAAATTATTAAGATATTAAAAATAGAAGAAAAAAAGAATAATGCAATACTTGCTAAACAACTTGAAAACCAACAAACAAGAGGATAAAATGAATATACCAGAAACAAAAAAAATTGATTTAGATTTAATAAATGCTGCACAATATGGAGATATAAACGAAATCCAAAGCCTTCTTAAGAAAGGAGCAAACCCAAAAGCAGTAGATGAAAATGAAAGAACAGCTTTGATGTTGGCTGCAATGTGGGGAAAAATAAAAGCAATTGAAATACTTCTTCCACTATCTGATATTAAAGCAAAAGATAAAACAGGTAAAACTGCAATTCAAATGGCAAGAATTATGGGATATAGAAAAGTTATGGATACATTTAAAATATATGAAGGAAAAGAAGAGCTTTATAAAAAAATAAAAGACTTAGAAGAAAAACTTGAAGCATCAAAAAAATCAGATAATCATCACAAAAGCTTATTGAAAAAAGTTATTCATAGAAGCCAAAATCAACAAGAAGATTTAAAGGCTGCTGATGCAAGAATTTCTGAAATAACTACTGAAAAGAAAATTGTTGAAGGAAAATTTAATAAATTTAAATTCAGAAAAGATAAAATTCAAAAAAGAATTGATGAAATTGCAAAAAGAGAAAATGCAAAAATTCAACCAATCGTTGATACTTTGCAAGCAGTAGTTGAAATGAAAAAAGAATTTGAAAGATAATTAAGAGGCTCAGGCCTCTTTTTTTATACCCCTTGACTTTTTAAAGAAGACTGTCCTATAATCATCAATAGGAACAGAAGGAAAGGAAAAAATATGAGAACAGTACCACAATCAGCCGAAATAATTTCACCAGTTGATAACAACCAAGTTTTAAAACATTTAGAGCTTTGTGCAAGAAATTGTTATAAATCAGAAGGATATATAACAGAAGATACAACATCTGCTGAAAAGATGATAAAAAAATTAATTGAGCTTGATCACACAGCGATGATTGAACATTTTTCTGTGACAGCAAGGCTTGTTTGTGATGTTGGTGTTTACAAAGATTTAACAAGACACAGAATGGCTTCATTTGCAATAGAATCAACAAGGTATTGTAATTATTCACAAGATAAATTCGGAAATGAAATTACATTTATTATGCCAAGCCATATTAATGATAATCCAGAGCTTTTCAAAGTTTGGGAAGACACAATGCAAACAATTGAAAATAATTATAACCAAATGGCAGAGATGGGTGCGAAACCAGACCAACTTAGAATGCTTCTTCCTCATTCTACTGCTGCGACTGTTATTATGACTGCAAATATAAGGGAGTGGAGACATGTGTTTAACCTTAGATGTTCATCCAAAGCTCATCCTGCGGTTAGCGAGGTTATGATAATGCTACTTGAAAAAATGTATGAAGCAATGCCAATACTTTTCGAAGATTTATACCAAAAGTATGTAAAAAAAAGTTAAAAAAGTAATAAATGTTACATTTTCCCCATTCGTGGGGATATTTTTTATGCAAATCACGCTTGACAAAATAATTAATATAGTTTATTGTTTGTCAATAACAAAAAAAGGAAATATTATGATATATGCAAATAAAGAAGAACAAAAAACGTTAAGACCTATAAAAATAAATATGCCAAAAGAAAGAATAATAAAAAATATTAAAACAGAAATATTTGAAAACACACATTTATTTAATGAATTAATAAATTCTATGGGACATACTTATAAAAATAATTTATCAACAAAAATTATGCAATTTATTGAAAGAAACGAAGAAAAAACTCTTTCTCAAACTGATACTGAAGGATGGGGACTTATTCATTATGCAGCATCTAAAAACAAAGATATAATTTTAAATGAACTTTTTAAAAAAGGAGTTAATCCGAATCAACAAACAAAAGACGGAACAACTTCTCTTAGAGTTGCAATAGATATGAATAGTGAAGAAGCTATTAAACTTATTTTATCACAACCAGAAATTGATATATATAGAAAAGATATTTATGGAAATGATTTTCATTTATCAATTAGACATTCAAGAAGCATAACTTTAAATACTTTGGAAATGATTGATGCTCATTTAATATCTCTTTTATCTGATATTAAAAATAATAATGCCGAAGATATAGAAGCAGTAAATATAATTAATAAAAGTAGAAAATTAGTAGAAGAATTAGCAGCACCATTTAAAGAAAAAGAAAGTACAAAAAAAATTAAAGCAAAAGCTAAATCAGAATCTGAAAAAATAAATAACGATATAAATAAAAAAGTTAATGAAGAATTTCAGAAGAAAAAATAAATTATA